>NZ_JBHFLM010000146.1:0-56087 GCF_041928655.1 Pelatocladus sp. BLCC-F211
GAACTGTAGTTTTGTAGGTTGAGTGTAGCGACAGCGAAACCCAACATTATAGTCTGGTTAATGTTGGGTTACACTCCGTTCCACCCAACCTACATAATGTCCTTTTTGAAAAACTCCTCTTTTCAAGATGGACGAGGTTTACTTGTATAATTATGAGGTAACTAAGCTCTAATCAGCCACCTATGCAAGCAAAAAACCATCTTTCTCAAGAGCAGAACGAACGAGTAATAAAAACGTTAAAAGAGCATTAAAATTCATCTCTAGGAGATAAGGTTCTGATTATATGATTGATGAATGATGGAAAAACTTATCAGTAAATTAGTAATTTTTTAGATATTGCATATGCAACAGTAGCATATTGGGTAGTTCACGATGATCCAGATAACAAAGATGCGTTTTTGAGATGGAAGATTGATTGAATTAGTTTGGCATTCAGGTTAGATAGATAAAGAGATTTGACTATAAATTCTCAGTTAGCAAAATATGAAAAAACTTATCAACGATCCTCTGAATTTTGTGCGCGAAAGTTTAGAAGGTATGGCGATCGCCCACCCAAATTTAATTAAAGTCAATTTTGATCCTAATTTTGTCTATCGAACTGATGCACCGATCAAAGGCAAAGTAGCAATTATATCTGGGGGCGGTAGTGGACACGAACCAATGCACGCTGGTTTTGTGGGGATGGGAATGTTGGATGCTGCTTGTCCTGGGGAGGTTTTTACTTCGCCTACCCCTGATCAAATGCTCGCAGCAGCTAAGGCTGTCGATGGTGAAGCGGGAATTTTATACATCGTGAAGAACTACTCCGGCGATGTGATGAATTTTGAAATGGCAACAGAATTAGCTAGAAGTGAAGGTATCCAGGTGCTGAATATCTTAATTGATGATGATGTTGCTGTTAAAGATAGTCTTTATACCCAGGGACGTCGGGGTGTTGGAACTACGGTACTAGCAGAAAAAATCTGTGGTGCAGCAGCCCAAGAGGGATATAATTTACGACAACTAGCTTCTTTGTGTAGGCGCGTCAATTTGCATGGACGGAGTATGGGTATGGCCCTGACTTCCTGTACAGTACCAGCCAAAGGAACACCAACATTTACACTTGGGAACCAAGAAATGGAGATAGGTATCGGGATTCACGGTGAACCCGGAAGAGAACGCATGAGTCTAAAATCAGCAGATGAAGTTGTTGAGATGTTAGCGCTATCAATTATTGAGGATGCATCCTATACGCGGACACTACGAGAATGGGACGAAAAAACGGGCGAATGGCAAGAAGTGGAACTGGTAAACGCAAATTTTGCCAAAGGCGATCGCCTGTTAGCTTTTGTTAATAGTATGGGTGGTACGCCGATTTCTGAGTTGTATATCATCTACCGCAAACTCGCAGAAATTTGTCAAAAGCATGGACTACAAATAGTGCGAAACTTGATTGGTGCTTATATTACTTCCTTAGATATGCAAGGTTGCTCGATTACACTACTTAAGCTAGATGACGAGATGATTCGCCTATGGGATGCACCTGTAAACACCACAAGCTTGCGCTGGGGAATTTAACTCAACTATTAAAACTCTTACCAATAACAAATAACAAATGACCAATGAAATTACTCTTTAAAACCTGTATAAAACATTAAAACTCTACCATTACCTGTGTATCTACCAGGAAGTTGATCTTTCATCAGCTTTTTAGTTTGTTTTCCTCGTGTTTCTTCTACCCATATTTGGTAGGTATCATTATCAAAATACGCTTCAGCAACACCAATAAAAGTAGCAGAAGCATTAGTAATACGGAAAAGAGGATCTTGGGGCTTTTGTTCACCAGCAGCATAAACTAGTCCACCCAAAAGTTCAGTTAAGCCGCCGTTTTTAGTTTCAATTTTTGTCTTACCTTGCTCTGTTTTAAAACCGAGAATCCACAATTTTGCTCCATTATTAATTATATTAGTTTCTGAACCACTTTCGGGATTGACTTGGCGTACCCAAATATCTTGAGCAGGATTTAAAAACCTCAGTTTACCCATAACAGCATCATCAATAAACATATCTCCAGTACCGTTACTTTCTAAACTTAGATGACTAATACTGCGATAAACAACAGTTCTCTTCGCCACATTTTTCCATCTCAACTTAGAACCAAAATCAACAAAGAAGTTTTCAATAATCAGTGTTGGTTTAGTCCCGTTATCGGCTACTATTTCTCCTTTGCCATTCATTACTCCTCCTGTACTAGTAAATCTTTCTACTTTACCTCGTAGTCGCAGAGAACCGTCAATTATAAATGTTCCTTTTCCACCAGGTACAACTACTGTTGTGGCGCCAGAATCAATTGCCTTTTGGAAAGCAGCTGTATCATCTTTATTATCGTTGGCAATTGCGCCAAATTTCTCAACGTTAACCCACTTTTTAGGATCATCCCATTTCAACTTAGGAAACTTTTTAATGGGAAGTAGCAGTGACTTTGATGGTGAAGAAAATAGTGAAATTTTGGAGTGGGATGTATATTCTTTCAAATAGGAATGTTTGACTATATTTTGTCCTTCTCTTGTCTTATTTAAAAGAATTTCTTTATATCCAGAAGAGACTACATTTCTAGTATAAATAAAACCAGCCGAAGAAATTCCTGGGAGCTTATTAGCGCGATCGCGACCAAGTAATTTAGCATTTACTAGCGTCAAAGTACTACCAGGATCGACACCCCCATTGGGATCAATACCATTGATAATTGCCGATACAGAATTAATGCTATTAAAACCCTCCAAACTCATTGCTTGTCCATTATTAAAAATACCTGCAAAATTTTGATCGCGGACAGTAATATTCTGCATGGTAATGCCATTAATAGCGTTATTGGTACGCACACCATAATCAAAACCAACAATTTCTACATCCTCAATCAAAAGAGGGCCAACTTCACCATGAGTTAAAGCTAAACCAGTAGTTCCCTTTTTATCTTCAGAGATAATCTTGACGCTTCTGACTGCTCCTTGATTATTAGCAACAAAATTCAATCCCTCTGCACCGGGATTATTTTTTCCAATATTAATAGTCAGATTTCTTAGAGAATTACCAAAACGTTGAGCCGCTATACTTGCTTTAAATTCTTCTGAATTGGGATCTAAATCTGGATCGAATCCTGTGGAAATGACTGGTCGAGGTTTGTTGGCGTCCTGGAATAAAGGAGATTGATCTTGAAGGCGAATAATCACGCGATCGCGACTTTGTCCTTGTAGTGTAGTATATTTATAATCGGAGCGGTTACGCTCTCCAGATGGCCAATGTAGACTATTAGAGATATCATAAATACCGTTTGGTAAGTAAATAATTCGTCCTTGAGCAGGAAATTTATTGAGCGCTTTTTGAATAGCCTTTGTGTCATCTTTGCCATCATTGGGTATAGCTCCATATTCTGGTGCAGTAACATCTATTACCCCTATATTTTTGGGAAAAACAATATTTTCTGGCACACCTGGGCTAGCTTGCGCGATTTGAATCTCAGCATTTTTGGTATATTCAGCACAAGTAGAAGTGACAACAGCCACAAAAATCAAACAGGGAATTTGTTTTAAAATAGAGGCTTTAGCAAAAAACACAAGCTGATGTTCTCTTAGATACTTTACTACTCCCTTTTACATTTGTTAATTGCCAAAACCGTAAAAACTCGGATATTTTTTATGATATCTGCGTTCAGCAGGAGGTATAAAGATGGTGACAACAGAGCAGATTTTGCAGTGGTTACAAAGATTTGCAACAACAGTCGAAGCAAACAAAGACTACTTAACAGAATTAGATGCAGCCATAGGTGATGCTGATCATGGTATCAATATGGAACGTGGCTTTAAAAGAGTAATTACTCAATTGCCAACTGTTGCAGATAAAGACATCGGTAGTATTTTGAAAACGGTGAGTATGACCCTAATCTCCACAGTTGGTGGTGCAAGCGGCCCGCTTTATGGCACATTATTTCTACGAGCAAGTACTATACTAGCTGGCAAACAAGAACTTAGCGAGCAAGATATGCTGGCTATGCTGCAAGCGGGATTAGATGGTGTAATTAGCAGGGGAAAAGCACAACTAGGCGATAAAACAATGGTGGATTCCTTTTCACCAGCTGTAGCAGCTTTTGGACAAGCTGTCACAGGAGGTGAAAATACATTGTCAGCAATGCAACAAGCTGTAGCAGCAGCAGAAAAGGGAATGCAAGATACAACACCTATGCAAGCTAAAAAAGGTCGCGCTAGTTATTTGGGAGAACGAAGTATGGGACATCAAGATCCAGGGGCGACTTCTGTTTATTTAATGTTGCAGAGTTTGCTAGATGTTATTCAGTGACATAAAACTTTCAGGAAAAAATCACATTTCCTACCAATAATGCGTAGTTATTCTCTTGATTTTTGAGCAGCACGCATGTAATATAACTCACAAATCAAAAAATTACTATAAGCCGACCGACTAATAGTAGATTTTATGTAAACGGGGTAAATCGAATGAGTTCGTGGCAGCGTATTATTACAAAATCAAAACAAACCTTATTAAAAATCACTAGTGGGGTGAGAGTTAACTCAATTAAAGGTTTTCTATCACTTGCTTTGGTTGGAGTGAGTCTAAGTGTGGCGATCGCATCCTGTTCTGGCGGTAATGGCAACAATACTGCTAGTAACTCCACAGCTAGTCCTGTTTCAGCAGCAAACAACAAGCAAGACGTCGAAGTAACTCTCGTTTCCTTTGCCGTTACTAAAGCTGCTCACGATGCTATTATCCCTAAATTTGTAGAAAAATGGAAGCAAGAGCATAACCAAAACGTTACCTTTAAGCAAAGCTATGGCGGATCTGGTTCCCAAACTCGTGCAGTGATCGATGGTTTGGAAGCAGATGTAGTTCACCTAGCGCTTGGCTTAGACACTCAAAAAATTGAGAAGGCCGGACTTATTGAACCTGGATGGGAAAAAGAAATCCCAAACAATGCGATCGTCTCTAAGACTGTTGCTGCTCTCATCACTCGCTCAGGGAACCCAAAAAATATAAAAACCTGGGAAGACTTAGGAAAAGGCGACATCAAGGTAATTACTGCTGACCCTAAAACATCGGGTATTGCTCGTTGGAATTTTCTCGCACTATGGAACTCAGCCATTAAAACCGGTGGAGGAGAAGAGAAAGCCCTCGATTTTGTCACCAAAGTCTACACTAACGTACCAATCTTAACCAAAGATGCCCGTGAAGCTACTGATGCTTTCGCCAAGCAAGGTCAAGGAGATGCCTTAATTAACTACGAAAACGAAGTGATTCTGGCACAACAGAAGGGTGAAAAAGTTGATTATGTGGTTCCAGATGTGAATATTTCCATCGACAACCCAATAGCAATAGTAGATAAGAACGTTGATAAGCACGGTACTCGTGAAGTAGCAGAAGCTTTTGTTCAATACCTCTTCACTCCAGAAGCACAACAGGAATTTGCGAAATTAGGATTCCGACCTCTAGACGAAGCAGTAGCCCAAAACAAAGAACTCAAAGCACTTGCCGATAAATATACAAAAGTCAATAATCTGGGAAATGTTCAAGACTACGGTGGATGGGCTGAAGTGCAAAAGAAATTTTTTGCAGATGGAGCAGTTTTTGACCAAATTCAATCAAAAATCAAGCGTTAGTCAATAGTCAAGGGTCAATGGTCATTGGTCATTGGTCAATGGTCATTGGTCATTGGGAAGAGACTTGTTAAATAATTCTCCCTTGTCCCCGATCCCCCTTATCCCCAATCCCCGATCCCTGATTCCCGATCCCCATGACCGTATCCTCTCCTTCATCACCACCTCAGCAAAAAGCTAGAAGTAAGACTCCTGACTGGAAGAAATTTTTGGATCAATTTTTCCATCTTCCTTGGACATGGCGAATTACCTTGGGATATCTAACAGTAATGTTAATTGTCCCGATCGCCGCCATGTTTTTGAAAGCGGCGACTAAATCTCCAGCTGAGTTTTGGCAAATTGCTACTAGTCCCATTGCTTTGTCAGCGTATACCGTCACTTTTGCTACAGCTTTAGTAACAGCTTTACTCAATGGTGTTTTTGGTACTTTGATTGCTTGGGTATTGGTTCGTTATGATTTCCCAGGCAAAAGATTTATTGACGCCACCGTAGATTTACCTTTTGCATTACCAACAGCAGTAGCAGGTTTAACACTAGCTACAGTCTACAGCGATAATGGCTGGATTGGTTCGCTGTTTGTCCCTTTCGGTATTAAGATTTCTTTTACTAGTTTGGGTGTAGCGATAGCGATGATTTTTATCTCGCTACCTTTTATCGTACGGACAGTGCAACCCGTACTCCAGGAAATGGAGAAAGAAATAGAAGAAGCTGCTTGGTCTTTGGGTGCATCCCAATGGCAGACTTTCTGGAAAGTGATTTTACCGCCTTTATTTCCCACAATTTTGACAGGTGTAGCCTTGGGTTTCTCCCGTGCTGTTGGCGAATACGGCTCGACGGTGATTATATCTTCCAACACTCCCTTTAAAGATTTGATTGCACCTGTATTGATATTCCAACGTTTAGAGCAGTATGACTATTCCGGTGCAACGGTAATTGGCATGGTACTACTAGTGATTTCCTTGCTGATATTGCTAGCAATTAATTTTTTACAAAGTTGGGCAAGAAGATATGACACAAAATGAAGAAGCCTCTTTTCCACAGCCCCATTTTCATACAACAGAAGCTAACCCCAACAAACAAAAGCCAACCAAAACAAAGAATTTTGTTCCTGTCATACTAATTGGGGTGGCGCTGGGATATTTAGCATTGATGCTATATATTCCTGCTGTCAACGTTTTTTACCAAGCATTCAAAAATGGAGCTGGGCCATTTCTTTCTAATCTGACAGAACCAAATTTTCTGAATGCGGCAAAGTTGACAGTATTATTGGCTTTAATCGCTGTACCAGTAAATACTATATTTGGTTTATGTGCAGCTTGGGCGATCGCTCGTCACAAATTTCCTGGCCGCACTTTAATTTTGAGTATCATAGACCTACCCTTTTCAATTTCTCCAGTAGTTGCTGGTTTAATGCTTGTGCTGCTCTACGGACGAAATGGGTGGTTTGGGGGCTGGTTGCAAGAACATGGAATCAAAATTATTTTTGCTTTTCCTGGTATGTTACTGGCTACAGCTTTTGTCAGTATGCCTTTTGTGGCGCGTGAAGTCATTCCGGTGTTAGAGGAGTTAGGAAGCGACCAAGAAGAAGCAGCACAAACTTTGGGTGCAAACAGCTGGCAAACATTCTGGCGTGTAACATTACCGAATATCCGTTGGGGTTTGCTTTATGGCTTAATTTTGACCAACGCCAGAGCAATGGGTGAATTCGGCGCAGTTTCAGTAGTCTCTGGAAACATCGCTGGTAAAACCCAGAGTATGCCTCTATTTGTAGAGGATGCTTACAAACAGTATGAAACAGAAGCAGCTTATTCAGCTGCTGTAATCTTAGCGCTGCTTGCAGTCGTAACTTTGGTGTTGAAGGGGATCTTAGAACGGAAAACAGGAATCAAATCATCAAAAGGTCATTAGTCATTTGTTATTTGTCATTTGTGAGGAAGAGAAACTAATGACTATTGTACAGACGCGATTAATCGCGTCTAATAACTGATTAATTAAAAGTGGAACAGGAGAATTCAATATGGCTTCTCACAATACCCTTACCAACAAACGAATTCGCGTCAGAATTCCCAAAGACTATCGTCAGGAACCTGTTATATCTCGCTTAGTTTCTGACTATGGTCTTACAGTAAATATCTCTGCTGCTATTCTCGGAGCTAATGCCATTGGTGATGGTTGGTTTGACCTAGAGTTACAAGGAACACCTGAACAAATTGATGGTGGGCTGAGTTATCTCAAAGAATTGGAACTGGAAATTTGGGAAGACAACAACATAGGTAATTGGTAAAAATAATTGTTTGTTGGTGTTTGGTTGTTGGTTGTTGTGTGTTGATTGTTTCAAACATCAACAACTAACAACTAATTACTGTAAGAGCATAACATTTAAACATTTGGGATGCTCGCTGCGCTCCTGCTATTAACATTTATATTTTCCACTATTTTGTATGACGACCTTTAAATCTAGAACTGCAAAAATACCTCCAGTCCACGTTCGGATTCGAGTTCCTCAGCATTATCATCGGCAACCTGTAATTTCTCGATTAATCTCCCGCTATAATCTCACGGTTAACATTAAAGCAGCTTCTCTCACAGTAGATATTGATAGTTGTGGCTGGTTCGATTTAGAACTTCAGGGTAATCCAGAACAAGTTATTAATAGCCTCTCCTATTTGCAACGAATAGGTGTGGATCTTATGCAAATAGGCATTGTAGGAAATATTCTAACTAGTGAAGACTCTCAGTCTTTTCCAATTTCAGATAATCATATAAATCACAGTGAACATAATGATTTAGTAACAAAATGGGAAGACCAAATCTATCCGCACATCTCCAACAATCAAACCAATATACTACGGTTGCAACTGTGTATCTCGAAAAATCACTACCACACACCTGTCATTTCTGAATTAGTTTCTCGCTATGGAGTAACAGTTAATATTACCGGAGCTTTACTAAAACCGGATATCCAAAATGATGGTTGGTTTGACTTAGAAATTTGGGGAAGACAAGATCAGCTTTTTTCTAGCTTTAGTTATTTGCAAAGTTTTTTTATTAATAATTGATAATATATAGCAATCTTAAAGGAATTTTGAAAATTGAGAAAATCCAAAAATGTTGGATTTTAGATTACCCTGCGCTTCGACACGTAGACGGACGAAGTCCGGCTTCTTGTAGAGTAGTGGCTTCTGTTCCCTGAAAGGGTTCCCGAAGGGTAAGTAGCCACAGAAGCGTCTATGGATTTTAGATTGACTACCAGGATTTATCCGAGAGATTGCGGATTGATTCCAGTGATAAATACGCTTTCTTTTACTCTGCTCGGAATTACCGATTAAATCCCTGACTTTTTGAATAAGTCGGGGATCTCAATAAAAGTCATTATTAAATAAAGAAAATGAGGATATTCAATTATCGCCAAAATCTCAAAAAAACCAAACTATCTCTGTTCGATAAAACATCAAAACACAACACTAATACTCAAATTCGTCTTCGTCTTTATATTCCTCAATGCTATCAAAACCAACCTATAATTTCTCAATTAATTTCAAAATATGGTTTGGTTGTAAATATTACTGGAGCTAGTTTAGAAAAAAATGCAGGCAAAGAGGGATGCTTTGATGTACAACTCAAGGGAGATATATCACAAATTTCCTCTGGGTTAAGTTACTTGGCATCTCTAAATTTAAAAATTATAGGTAAGCCAAATGCTGATGGAGATAGTTGGTATTGTTAGTTGTTAGTTATTATATGCTAGGAGTTTGGAAGCATCAACAATCAATAATCAACAATCAATAACCAACTACCAACAATCAACAACTAAACACTCATCACTAGATACTAATCATACTCCTAGCTAGATTTCATAGTGCCATATCTGTTCTTCTTTCAAGACAATTCGATGCAAAGGTAATCGGGAAATTAATCCTCTTTCCTCTAAATTAGTGAGAACTCTCGTAATCGTCACACGAGTTGAATTCAACATTTCTGCAATATCTTGATGAGTTAAACGTAAATCAATTAATTGTCCAGTTTCTACTGCACGACCAAACTTTTTAGCTAACCAACTCAGCAGTTTAATTAGCATAATTTCTACTGTTTTATAGCTGCGAATCATCATCAATGCTTCTGCTTGTTCTATTTGTGCTAGTAAGATCTCTGTGAGTTCATATGATTGATTTACAGGAAAAATACTAACTTCTACTTTGGTTAAGCATTCTATTTCATATGGTTCTATTTTTGATAAGCTTCTACCAATAACATCTCCTGGTCCCCAAATTCCTAAAGTGACGAGTGTACCGTCTTCATGCCAGGTTAAATTTCGTACTACTCCTTTTTCAATCTTCCAGAGTATATTCGGTGGAAGTGGTATAAAAGAGCGCTGTTTCAAATACCGAGTAATAATTTTATGAGAATAATTTATCAAAGGAGAAGAGGGAGATACCACGGCTTAACTACTGCTCAACGATAGATTAACCGTAGTTTTAAAATATCTCAATTTTGGAGCAATTGATATAGATCAACTTGAAATTTTAGATTTTCAAAGATGATTAGTGGCAAATAACTGATACTATGCATCACAATCAAGATTTCTCAACCATCCACTCAATCGTGTTGTTAGGTGTACTGTTACCTATTTAGAACCAGAATTTTCAAGAACGATTCTCTGGGTCTTCATAGGGGCCAAGGAATCTCTCCCCATTGAAATGAATCATATGATCAGGTTGATCTGCGACCCAAACTTCAGTTTCCCAAGAAATCTCAGCAAGATACCGAGTCATTTCCCTACGGCTTGGAAAAGCAGTAACAAAAACTAGTCCTTTACCACCAGACTGAAACAGATGCCTTAATTCATTGTGACGTTTCAAGTTGACCGGACCATGACTAGTCACAGCTTCTATCAATACAAGCCAATCTTTCCGTTGATAGTGAACTACAATGTCTGGCATTTTACCGTGAGGATCTAACTCAATCCCCATTTCTCGGAATTTCTGAGTTTCATTAATAATGAACTTATCCCCGGCATCGCCCACATAGAGAACTCTACCTCCAGGTGTAAATCTCGCACAGAAGCTTTCCAAAATGTCTTTTATTAGTATATTTTGTCCGCCTGATGATAGTTGAATAGCTTGACCGTCAGGCAAGGTTACGGGAATCATCGGTATATTGCGATTCCTCGCCTGCAATAAATTTGTGACTGAACAGCATAATTTCGACAAGCCTCTTCCCACTGTTCAGAGCCATAGGATTTCAGAAGTGATAATGCTTGTTGATGAAGTTGATAACACCATTTGGGGC
This sequence comes from Pelatocladus sp. BLCC-F211, assembly GCF_041928655.1. Taxonomy (NCBI): domain Bacteria; kingdom Bacillati; phylum Cyanobacteriota; class Cyanophyceae; order Nostocales; family Hapalosiphonaceae; genus Pelatocladus; species Pelatocladus sp. BLCC-F211. The sequence continues at coordinate 10,932 of NZ_JBHFLM010000146.1, forward strand.
TATTAATTGGTCGGTCTGGTCGATCTGGATTCTCAACAACTATCCCCATCTGTACAAACTGGTGCATCGTTTGGCGTCGAACTGTTTCGCGTGTATTTGGTGCGTATTGTTTCCCATAGTAATCGCGAAACCAATCCATCATTTCTGTAATTCCGCGTCTTGGTGCTGTTGCTTGATTCCAAGGTGTTTCAGGCCGAATGTCTGCCAATGCGAGTAAGCAAAGTGCTGATCGTTCGTTCTGTTGCTCTCTTGGAGCAGAAATATCTTTGAGAATTGCAAGAGCCTCCTCAATTCGTTTAGCAGCCCGAACTGCATTTGTGACTTCGCTCATAATCGACAAAGTTTTATGTACAACCCGATCAAGTTGCTCCTGATCAAACTGAGAATCACCAATTTGGCTTCCTAATCTGATTAAATCATCTTTGTAAGGGTACTTAATTCTACGCAAATCTGTTGCATTGACTTGTGTGTGTCCACTAAACTGCCGGAAGTAATTATCAAATAAAGTTGAATTGAGGAATGCTGCTAAACCTCGTGCCAGATCAGGGTTCATTCCCTGACCTTTAGCATGGTAGTAGTTAAGATGATTTTCTATACCTAGCGCTGGCGCGTCTAAAGGAGAACAGACAGCAGCAACAACACGACGCTTTTCCTCCTTAGCAGAAAAACGCTTGATCAAAACGTACCAACCTGATTGAACTAACCATTTACTTGTTTGCTGGTTTTGCTCAATTGCGATCGCCTTACGAGGATTGCTAGGTGGAAATAAAATTTTCCCTGGCTTCACAGTTTCTGGGTACAGTAGTGGAACATTCTGCTCATCCAAGCAAGTTCTTAAAAACGATTTGAGACGAAAATCGACAACCGGACCCGTCGAAACTTCTAAACCCATTTCATCCAAAGTAGATGAGAATTTATCCATTTGCACTCTCAAAGAATCTTCAAGAGAGTTTGTCACAATATGAATAAAACTCTCGGAATCATTGGCTTCAACTACTTTACTGTAAGGAATATATCTTAATTCTGAAAATTCATCTAATTTAGTTTCAAAATTCCTAGTTATTTCTACATAATCAGGCTTAATTTTAGTTTTACTAGCATGAAAAATAATATTTTCTTGCAATACGTTATCCTCTGCAAAAGCTGCTGAACGGCTCTCAAAAACATGAATTTTTTTTAGCGCCATGCTTTCTAGGAAAGTTTTCCGGAAAGGACGAAAATAGGTACCATTACAGAAACTTCTGGGCGTGATTGCAACTATCTCTCCATCTTCGGCAAGCTGTAACATAGTAAGCCAAACAAATGCACTATATAGATTTCCTGTTTCAATTCCAAGCTTTGAAAGGATCTTCTTTTCTATTGATTGGCTGTGAATTTTTTTATAAGGTGGATTCAGAATTGCATGAGTAAATTTGATTGATGGCGTAGTAAAAAGTGGTAAATTTATTTTTTTAAAAGCTTCTATAAAACTTTGTTCATGCAAACAATAATTTGCTTGAATTCCTCTACTCTTTAAAGCTGTACAACACTCTATAAGACATTGCCTCAAAGAGGATATGAAGGCTGATTCAACTTCATATGCTGTTATCAAGCAACTTTTAACCTCGTTAGGATTTGCCAATAACTGCTCTACAAAAGCAGCAGCTAATGACCCAACTCCAGCACCAGGATCTAGAAGATTGATGTGACCCGATAGACTACTAAATTGTCTAGCCATAAAACGGGCAACTGGGGCGGGAGTAAAAAACTGACCCAACTCGCTACGTTGCTTCAGATTTAACCTTGAAGAGAAATGAATCCTAGTGATGTCGGCAGAATCTGTAAGAAACATCGTCATGCAACTATTATACATAATCGGAAAGCAATGGGAAAGCGAGCAAAGACTCTCCTCAGCATGTAAGCTACAAAAAACCGTGGTTATCAGAGGGATAACCACGGTATAAATTACAAAAAATCAGTTTTTCTACTAGATATGCTTAGTCACGACCATTTAGGGCGATCAACAGCCTCAAAATGAAGATGAAAAGGTTGATGTAAGTTAAGTACATCGACAAAGCCGCAGGTAGGTATTGGTCATTGCGGTAGGTGCGTGGCAGGATGTAAAAATCGACTACGGATGCTCCAGCAAACAGAAATACTCCCAAAGCAGAAATGCCAATTTCTAACCACCCTGGAGTATAAACACCGAACAAAGCAAAGACAAATTGCAAGCCTACAACCACGACCAAGGCAATAATACCCAGATTGATGGTTTTTGTCAGAGCCATACCGTCAGTCTCAGAAAGATTTGAACCAATCTGACGAGCGGCGATGAAAGTGATCCCACAACCAAGAGCTGCTATACCAATTCCCTGAATACCCACACCCTCTGTTCTTAGCGCCACAAATACCAAGCCGCTGAGAGTATAGCCAGACAACAGGCTATAGGCTGCTAATAGAGGTAGTGCAACGTTATTTTTGCCCTTTTCAGCAACATTTTGGGCAACAAAGAACAAAATTAATTCCACAATCACTGCACCAATGAAGGTGGGAAAGAACAGTCCGGGATTAGCACGGATCACTCCCAAACCGCCATAAGTTCCCAATGCTGTTAGGATCAGGCCGCCTCCCAGATAAGGTAGAGCATTGGCTATGACATTTGGCCCCACTAGGGCGTGGGTTTTAGCCTCACGGATGGCATCACGGAAGTTGCTAGTATTGCTCATATTTCACAATTCAGTTTTTGAATGACGATATTACTGACTAATTCCATTCTTACCTAGATTTTTAGCTCATAATTGAGAAATGAATCCATAGAAATCCTGTTTTGAAAGCGCTGGGCCATATTTATCAAGGTCTTTGATGACCTTGCACTGCACAAGGATAGATCCAAACTAAAACTTTTTGTTACACAACCATCTCTGCATCTAACAGGTATGGGGACAAAAAATACGTGAAAATACTGATCTACAAAGTGAGACTCTATATAAGTTCAGTGAAACAACGAATGGTGTATCAAAGCGTTACTAAGGAAAATAATTACAGCTTAAGTGAAGTTTACGCAACTCCGTTTTTTAGGGAATAGGAGTTACCAAAAAGGAATTTCTATGGCAACAAGTCAGTCCTCTATGCGGTCTGATGGTATGGAGTTATTGCAGTTATATCATCAGAATCCTTCTATTGAACTTCGTAATCGGCTTGTAAAATTACATACTGGTTTAGTACGGAAAATGGCTCATAAATTTAGCCATCAATGTAATGAGCCTTATGAAGACTTAGAGCAAATCGGTTACTTCGGTTTAATCAGGGCAATTGAGCGTTTTGATCCCAGTCAAGGATACGCTTTTAGTTCCTTTGCTGTTCCTTACATTCGGGGCGAAATGCTGCACTTTTTGCGCGATCGCAGTACTCTGTTAAAGATCCCCCGTCGTTGGCAAGAACTCTACAATGAGGGGCAAAAAGTGCGTAAGGAATTAGCAGAGATTTTAGGGCGTCCCCCCAAAGATTCAGAAATTGCCAAGCAACTCAAGGTATCTGTACAAGAATGGCAAGAAACCAAGTTAGCTGCTCAAAACCGTATGCCTTTGAGTTTAGATGCTACAGTAGTTAACTATATCGATTGTCAAATTACTTTGGGTGAGGCGCTTCCTTGTCCCCGTTCTAGCGTTCAACAGCAACAACAAGAAGAACGACAACAACTACAAGGGGCAATTAGCATGTTAGAAGAAAAGCCCCGTATGGCAGTAGAGTTAGTATTTTTAAAAGAACTTTCTCGCAAAGATGCTGCTAAGAAAATTGGCACTAGTCCAATGACAGTCACACGGTATCTGCAAAAAGGAGTTCAAGATTTGATGTCGATGTTGCAAACACAGGCTTTATCAACAGGCTGAAAATGCATTCACGAGCAAGCAGTAAAGTTTAGGCTGGGTACTATCGGCGAGTCGGGAACTTGTGCCAACGCCTCTTGTACCACAGCATAACCTACTCCCAGACGACAAGAATTTTCCGTCAGATGACGCTTCCAAACTCGACTACCCGGTTGTCCAGCAAACAGTTGCAACATGTGGCGGGTAATTTTGTTGAGCTTCAGACCTTTTGTAACCCAGTAATCAATATAAGAAAACATCGCTTCAGCAACTTCATGGCGAGATGGAGGTTGCATCGCCTCGCCGTAGATTTCACTATCTGCTGTGGCAAATAAGTAGGGATGATCATAAGCTGCACGTCCAATCATCACCGCATCTACCGATTGTAAGTGCTGTCTTACCTGATCTATGTTAATAATTCCACCATTGATTTCAATAAATAGCTGGGGAAATTCTTGTTTAAGACGATACACATCACTGTAACGTAGGGGTGGAATATCACGGTTTTCTTTTGGGCTTAATCCCTGTAACCAAGCTTTGCGGGCGTGGACTGTAAAACGTCGGCAGCCTGCTTGTGAGACAATGCGAACAAAATCTAGCATATCTTCGTAGCGATCGCGATCGTCAATCCCAATCCGGTGTTTCACACTCACCGGGATACGAGTAGCATTGATCATCTCGGCTACACAGTCTGCTACTTTCTCCGGGTGTGCCATTAAACAAGCGCCAAAATTGCCATCTTGGACACGACTACTCGGACAACCGACATTAAGATTGATTTCATCGTAGCCCATATCCTCAGCAATCCGGCTACATTCAGCTAATTCCTTGGGATTATCGCCCCCGACTTGCAATACAAGGGGCTTTTCTTGTGGGGAAAAACCAAGTAGATATTCTTTGTCACCATGCAAAATCGCGGCAGTTGTCACCATTTCGGTATAAAGCAAAGTACGGCGGGTAATCTGCCGCATAAAATACCGAAAATGGCGATCTGTACGATCCATCATTGGTGCAACACTCAGAAGATAAGCACCATGAATCATGGATTGGGGCAAGGTAGCTGGATTTAAATAAGTCATGATCACGAGTCTAGCTTAGAGATAAGCTTTTTTATAAATTCCATCCAGTGATTTGTTAGGTACTGCTCGGATGGGATTTATGTGAATAAACGTATCAACCAGTTGGTGAATCTGACTGCGACATCTGTGTGGGGACGAAGAGCTTGGCTTGTTATTGCTTTTCCTAGAGGATAGCCGGGTTCATCATGCCAAGCAAGATATGTATGAATCACCGCTTTACTAATATGTACTTCTTTGAAAGTTGTGATTTTCCTTCCGTGTGCCTGTTCTACACATTCTCGTGCGAATGTGAGCGATACAGGTTCTGCAAGTTCTGCACAAAAGTCTTCTAACATCCCAGAATCCTGGTTGTTTGGCATGAGCCAAAATCCAAGTTTAGGATTATCTGCAACACTTTCAACTACCGTCCCATCAGCATCAGGAGTTGTCGGAAATGGATAACTGTAATGTTTTAATTTACCTTTTATGCTCTGCCATCTTCCTTCAAGAGAAGGTTTGTCAGCATCAAGCATAACGCCTATTACTTGAGGAGGATTGGGGCGTAGAATTAAAGCATTCAGTCGCTTCAAAACCCCGACATCTGAACCACATTGGTATATACCAAAAGTTTCAGGAACAGTATGAGCGGCACACAAAGCCATAACGACGTGACAATCGTTATCGCCTTCAACTAGCAATACTTTATCTCTATCTTGCCTACAAACATCGCTCATACTACTCACCGCACTTCAACATCCATGTCAATAGCATCAGTGAGTGTCTCAGATGTATATTCTGTTGCCTTGATTGACCCATTCTTGACATCAAGCCTAAAGAAAGCACCTAGTTCAGGATATTTATTCCATATACTCTCAAACCCTTTTATACAATCACGGCTATGTGTTGTGGCAAAAACTTGAACATTAAGCCTTTTTGAGAGCTGAAAAACAATGTCCCAAACTTTAGGTTGCACACTCCAATGCAATCCATTTTCAAATTCATCAATTAACAGAAGCCCGTTTCTAGCATTTACAAGAGCAACAATTATATGAAACAAACGGGTAATCCCATCTCCCATACTCTTGAGAGTTAATGGTTCATCTATTCCTTTAATTTTTACTAAAGGAATACGATTGTCACTTGCACGACCTCTACTAATATCCTCTACAAAGGCGACTCCAGAAACTCGAGTATCAATCAGGCGAAGCGCAGAAATAACCTCCGACTCTAAATCGGTCAAGCTCGTTAAATCCCAAAGAGCAGCTAATTTTCGATTGGGCATATTTTCTGTTGAAACAATTTGCCATGTGTATTTCAACTCAGATTCCTGTCGTTCATAAAGAATTCTAGAGTGACGTCGAATGTCTCTCACATCCCTATCTAACCTAAAAAGTCTCCTAGTTCTTTCGCCTTCTTTTGCTACGAGAAAAACTTCAACATTAGATAGGTCTTCATCAAACTGAACATCAGAAATACGAATTTTCCTGATTGTGCCTTCATTATCATTTTTATTTTGATATGCGGCAACACCAATATGAAGCTTTATGTTTGAGGAGACTTCCCCAAGAGAAATACCTTCTTCTCCTATTTTGGGCAATTCGTGACCGAAGAAAAGATGTCTCACAGGATTACCGAGAAAATTTTGAGAATGTGGTTGAGCTTCACTAAACCAAGTCTGTTGCCTAGACTCTACAAGATCAAGAAGGACGGTAGAAGAAGCATTGCTGGCATAAAGTTCTATTGCTTCGAGAAAAGTACTCTTGCCAGCATTATTTCTGCCAACAAGCAAGTTGACACGACCTAACCTTTTAACTTCAAGGTGTTGAAAGAGCCTAAAGTTATTTATCTGAAAGGACTCCAGCATACAATATCTCCGTAATCCCTTCCAACTAGCTTACAAGATGCCTGACTTACAAGCATTGCTGAAAAATTGAAAGTGTATTTTTAAGGATATCCAAAGGCTAGAGTTAAAAAACAAAATAGCTTAAATAGCTAGGGGCAAAGAACTTGCGATAAAATTCTCAGGTTACAAAAATATATCATCCTATACAATGCAAATTAACTGGCAAAGTGTCAAAACCTACGAAGACATTCTTTATGACAAAGCCGATGGCATTGCCAAAATTACCATCAATCGCCCCCACAAGCGCAATGCTTTTCGTCCTAAAACTATCTTTGAACTATATGATGCCTTTTGTGATGCTCGTGAAGATACTAGCATAGGAGTTGTCTTATTTACAGGTTACGGGCCGCACACAGATGGTAAATATGCCTTTTGTGCTGGCGGGGATCAAAGTGTACGGGGACACGCGGGTTATGTAGATGATAGCGGTATTCCTCGGTTAAATGTATTAGATTTACAACGCCTGATCCGGTCGATGCCAAAAGTTGTAATTGCTCTGGTGGCTGGGTATGCGATCGGGGGTGGACACGTTCTACATTTAATATGTGATCTGACTATTGCTGCTGACAATGCTATTTTTGGGCAGACAGGTCCGAAAGTGGGTAGCTTTGATGGTGGTTTTGGTGCTAGCTATCTGGCGCGGATTGTGGGACAAAAAAAGGCGCGAGAAATTTGGTTTCTCTGTCGCCAGTATGATGCTCAACAAGCGCTGGAAATGGGGTTGGTAAACTGCGTTGTACCTGTGGAAAAATTAGAAGCAGAAGGTATCCAGTGGGCTAAGGAAGTTTTAGAAAAAAGTCCGATTGCGATTCGTTGTTTGAAAGCTGCATTCAATGCTGATTGTGATGGACAAGCTGGTTTACAAGAACTTGCTGGTAATGCAACTTTACTTTACTACATGACTGAAGAGGGAGCCGAGGGTAAACAGGCGTTTTTAGAGAAACGTCCACCTAATTTTAGGCAATATCCTTGGCTACCGTGAGAGGGAAGGCTGACAGGTGTAGGTTTTTTACGCTTTGCCCAAAAAATACTGGTTTTAGGGTGTAAGGGTTTAAGGGTGTAGGAATTTATGAAACGATGATTATTCTGTTAGTTTTACAGTCACCACTCATTGCTTTATTAAAAACCTACACTTGTCAGAGCTTGGGAGAGGGATTTAGGGTGAGGGTAAAAATTCATGCAAGAGGCCTAATGTTCAAAAACCCGCCTCCGATTTTAATCGCAGTCTCATAGCTAAACTCTGCTTCAGCAGACTGTTTGATTTGTTTTTGATTTGTTTTAGTGCGATCGCTTGTTCAAATTCTCTATAATTGTGCAATCGCATTCCCACGCATCAAAAAGCGATCGCACTAGGTATTAAAACTATTTTAAGTTCGTAGTAAGGACTTTAGTCCTTATTTTGAGGACTAAAGTCCTCACTACAAACAAATCGGCTGTAATTGCACTCACACTTATCAAGAAAGCGTCGCAGGGATAATTCCCCGCAATTTTACTTTTATTTCATTTTTTCTAATGCTTGGACTATAACTTCAGCATCTTTGGCAAAAAAACTTTCTTTTTCACCATTACTCCAAATGATGACGCAGGCAAACTGCCAAACCATGTTATAGTTTATCTTCCGAAAGCAAACTTTGCGAGCGTAAGCTAAATTTACAAAGCCTCTGGTAGGTGTTTGGCAAAAAATTGGTTGTGTCATTGCTACAATTTTAAATAATCAAAATGATGAACAGTTGTTTTGAGATAGAGAGGCGCTTGAGATTGGTAGTCGGGAGCGCCTTCTCTATATCTTTAATACTACACTAAAAATTTTTAGTGCGCAAGCTAAAAATTCATAGTTTTTGATAATAAATTACCTGTATTGGGTGCGATCATTTGTTCAGGTTCTCTATGATTGAGCGGTGTTTGGTGACAAGCTGCTGTTTAATTAAAATACTGAGGATTATTAAAGTAAACAACCCTAAAATCCTTACCAATGACTAATGACTAATGACGACCCCAACAAGTACCAGACTTTCGTATTTCGCGTCTGGTACATTTGTGCTGAGTTGTAATAAACATCTTGCCTATACCAACAGAATTTAATTTAATGCAAGTATGTAAATAAAAAGACCTGAGTCAGGTTACAAATATGAAGTATTTTTACAGTCTTTCATCTGTATTGATAGGCGCGTCTATTGTGTTGATGCAACCATACATCGCAGTTGCTTTATCTTCTCAAGAGGTAGAAAACATAGGTAGAGAAATTACAGTCCAGATTGTGGATGATCAGACTCCTCCTGCTACGGGTTCGGGAGTGATGATTAGACGTTCTGGTAATATTTATACAGTCTTGACTGCTTATCATGTGGTCAAAGAGAGTAAAAAATACCAAGTAATTACACCAGATCAACAAAGTTATGCAGTTACCAACGTCAAACACTTGCAAGGATTAGACTTGGCAATTGTCGAGTTTAGTAGTAGCAAAGCTTACAATGTTGCCAAAATCGGTAACTCTGATCAAGCGACAGCAACCACAACTGTATATGTAGGTGGGTTCCCAGCCAAAACAGCAGCTATTTCTAATCCCTACTTTTCTTTCAACAAAGGACAGGTAAACGCTAACGGTGCAGCCCAGCGTGATGGTTATAACTTAATATATGAAAACAAGACGCTCAATGGGATGAGTGGTGGCCCTGTACTCAATGAAAAAGGGGAATTAGTAGGTGTTCATGGTAGAGCTGATGAGCAAGAAGTTGGTATAGGTACAACCATCAACGTTGTTTTGCAAAAAATGGTAGCAGTTGGGATCGATGTCGGAGGACGTTCATACAGTAGAAATAGTACTACTCCGACTGCGCCGAAAGCAGATGACTTTTTTATCAAAGCTTATGATCTTTATCGCAATCAAGACTATCAAGGAGCGATCGCCAATTATACTGAAGCAATTCGCCTCAATCCCAAATATGCTAATGCCTACTATAACCGGGGTATAGCCCGCTCTGATATGGGAGATAAACAAGGAGCGATCACTGACTATACTCAAACTGTCAAGCTCAACCCCAGACATGACGATGCTTACTACAATCGGGGTTTAGTCTATTATGAATTACAACAATACCAAGCAGCGATCGCTGATTATAACCAGTCGCTCAAAATTAAGCCCAACGCAGAAGATGCTTACCTGAACCGAGGTTTAGCACGCTATGAATTAAAAGATACACAGGGGGCGATGAAGGATTATAATCAAGCCCTCAAGATTAATCCCAACTATGACAAAGCTTACTATAATCGGGGTTTAGCTCGCTCTGCATCCGGTGATCAAAAAGGAGCGATCGCCGACTATAACCAAGCGATCAAGCTCAATCCCAACTATGACAAAGCTTACTACAACCGGGGCTTAACTCGGTATCAATTAGGAGACAAACAAGGGGAGATTGATGATTACAGCCAAGCAATCAAGATCAATCCTAGCTATGCTCTTGCGTACTACAATCGGGGGGTAGCTCTTTCTGAAAAGGGAGACACTCAAAAAGCGCTGGATGATTTCAATCAAACGATCAAGCTAAAACCCGATTATACCGACGCCTATATTTATCGAGGTTTAACCCTTTATGATTTGGGAGATAAACAAGGAGCATTTAATAATTTTAATCAGGCGGTCAAGCTCAATCCCAATTATGACAAAGCTTACTATAACCGGGGATTAACCCGTTATGAATTGGGAGACAAACAAGGGGCTATCACTGATTACAATCAAGCTATCAAGATTAATCCGAACTATGCCAATGCTTATCTTAACCGGGGTTTAACTCGCTCTGATTTGGGAGATAAACAAGGAGCGATCGCCGACTATAATCAGGCTATTAACTATAAACCAGGTTATGACAAAGCTTATTATAACCGGGGTATAGCCTACTTTGACTCGAAAAATTTGCAACAGGCACTTGCTGATTTTAATCAAGCTATCAAAATTAATCCGAACTATGCCAATGCTTACTACAATAGAGCGCTAACACGTCGCGATTTAGGAGATAAAAAAGGCGCTCTTACTGATTTTAAACAAGCCGCAGAGCTTTATCGGCAACAAAATAACAATAACTATTACGAGGATACACTGATTCAGATTAGAAAATTAGAATAGTAGAGCTGTTTCCCAATACTGCAAGGGATAGGATTTTCCGTCATAATTTTGGATATGTAGAGACGTGCCATGGCACGTCTCTGGTGAGTTTAAATGTCAAGCGATTTGTCTTATCCGAGCAGTATTGAGCTGCTTCGCAAAATTCAAAACAATCAACAATCAACAAACAAAAATCACTCCTTTGATAGAGGAGCGATTTTTGATATATATCAAGGTTGTTTTTAGACCCATAATCATGAAAAAGCAAATTTTATCTTCTAATTAGCAAAGCTCAATCCTCTGCTGTTCATTTTTTCTAAACCATTATCCGAAAAGTTGACTGTAAAGGGGTCTGAGTTTCATCTTGCCTTGATGGATGTATAAAAACTATAGAATTTATGCTTCTACTACTTGACTGAATCCCAGATCAGTAGTCAAAAGCTAATGTATCATAACTTTTGCTTTTGTATGTTCAGAAGTACAGCTAGCTACTTCGTTTGTAAGAGTTGCAGATTTATTCATATCTGAAATTAAGACTGGGGTAGCATCTGGTAAACTCCAAACATCTTCCAATTTTTCCCAAGAGGGAGCAAATGGTGGTAGCGCAAAGGAACAAGCTTTCCAAGAAGCTTGTACTGGCGCTCCTAACTGTTGACATATACCACCACGACGCCCTTCTGGCTGGTAATAACGACAATATTTACAAGCAGAAGTTAAGTATTTAATGTTTTTCATATATTATGGTGCCTTCTAAGGCTTATTCACATGATCTAATTTTGCATACACCTATCAATGCTGTTTTGTACCAAAAAGCATATTTATATATGGGTTATAGCGATCCCCAAGAGAGATTTTGCTTTAGGTTTTTTTTATCTTCGTGTTATGTTTGTCAATATATTTAGTTAACAATACGACACACAATAATATAAATTGACATATGCCTAATTTTAGATAAAACAAGTTGGGGATCAAGGCTAAAATAAAAACTATTGAGGCGTGAAGATTTTTAATTTAGCAGCAATATATATACCATAAGATGATTTTTGTATATATTCTGGCATAGGAGATAAATAGAAAACGTAGCATAAATAACCTTTGAGGACATGGGTAGTTTGTATGCACTCAAAGTGTCAGCTTAGATATTGAATAACGAGGAGGATTCTAACAGATCTTCGGGACGGATTTTCCCCTACACCCTCACACCCCTACACCCCAGCAGGGGTTTGTTTCAATTCAATTTGTGAAGTTTTACGTAATTAAAGCTGTTTGTGCTGAAATAGTCCTTTGAATGCTTATGTAGAATTTTAGTAACCGCTCAATAATGATTATTGAGCGGTTACGAATTTTACAACTACTACATATTAATGTGATGTATTAAACCAGTACACGCCTTACGCAATCAATAAACGAGGGTGATATGCCAGAAGAAGACCGCAGCGCCAAACTAGGAGGGAGTGCTGACAGCAGTGCAATTATTACTGGAGATAGCAATACTACTACTATCACTATCATCAACTACAATTATTACCATGAAAATACAACGGTAGTACCTATTGAATCTACAGATGCTGCTGACGAAAATCTTCCCTGTCCCTATCGCGGTTTGTTTCCCTTTGGTCCGAATGATGCGGAGTTTTTCTTTGGACGTGAGGTATTTGTAGAAGAACTATTCGCGGCGACTCAAAACCGTAATTTTATACCTGTGTTAGGTGCGTCGGGAAGCGGTAAATCTTCCGTGGTGTTCGCGGGATTAGTGCCAAAGCTGCAAAAAGAAGATTGCTGGAAGTTTACGTATTTTCGTCCGGGTTCAGAACCATTCCATGCTCTGGCTGAATCGCTGGTTCCCCTTTACGAGCCTGATAAAAATGCTACCGAACAAATGCATCAAGCTCGTCAGTTAGCTGAATACTTTGTTAATGGTTCTGTTCCTCTTCAAGATGTTTTCTCCAAAATTCAACGGAATTATCCCAATCATCGGGTGTTGCTGATTGCCGACCAATTTGAAGAACTTTATACTCTGTGTGCGGATCAGAAAACTCGCCATAGTTTTTTAGATATCTTATTAGCCAGCTTTCAATCTTCCCCTGGCAAGTCTAATGTGTTAGTTGCAACCATGCGGGCGGATTTCTTGGGAAATGCTCTGTCATATCCCGCTTTTGGAGATGTATTAAAAACTGATATCAAGCTCAGGTCGATGAATCATAATGAACTTTCACAGGTGATTGCAAAGCCTGCTGAAATGTTGGGGGTGACATTTGAAGGGGGACTGGTGGAACGCATTTTGGATGATGTGCAAGATGAACCGGGGAATTTACCTTTTTTGGAGTTTGCGTTAACCCAATTGTGGAAGCAGCGCCAGGGTAAACAGTTAACTCATGCAGCTTATCAGCACATAGGTAAGGTACAAGGTGCGTTGGCTCGTCATGCAGATCACAATTATGGTAAGTTGAGCGCAGCCCAGAAAGAACAGGTACGGCGGATTTTCATCCAATTAGTGCATCCGGGTGAAGACAGACAAGATACGCGACGAGTGGCGACGAAAGCCGAATTGGGTGAAGCAAGCTGGAAATTGGTGACACAGTTAGCGGATGATCGATTAGTCGTTACCAGTCAAAATGCAGCTAACCAAGAAACTGTCGAAGTTGTTCATGAAGCGTTGATTCGTAATTGGGAAGAACTGCGACAATGGATGAATGCAGACCGTAGTTTTCGCGCTTGGCAAGAAAGGCTGCGGTTCTCAATGCTGCAATGGCAAAAAATGCAACGGGATGAAGGGGCATTGTTGCGGGGTGCAGTGTTAAAGGAAGCCGAAGAAAAGCTGGAACAACGCCGAGAGGAACTGAGCAAAGGGGAGAAAGAATTTATCCAAGCTAGTGTAGCCCTGCGTCAACGTAGTAAGCAGCAAATTTACTGGAGTTTAGGAGGGGTTGGGAGTATCCTTTTACTGGCGCTGGGGATTTGGGGGTGGTTGAATTATACAAGTTGGGGGCAATTGACTCAAATTCGCTGGGAATTGACTGATGTGAGTCAAAAGGTAAGTGATCAGTATCAATCAAAAGCGGCTGTTGCCTTTCTTAAGGATGAAAATTCTGCTCAAGCCTTGAAACTTATCAGCCAGATTCAGGATGCAAATGCCTTAAGAGCCATAGCCGAAGCCTATGGCAAGCTGAACCAACCAGAAAAAGCCGCCCCCTTGCTCGATAAAGCGATCGCCTCTGCTAACCAGATTCCGGAAGCCTTAAGAGCCATTGCGGTCGCCATTGGCAAGCTCAACCAACCCGAAAAAACCGCCCCCTTGCTCGATAAAGCGATCGCCTCTGCTAACCAGATTCCGGAAGCCTTAAGTGCCATTGCAGTCGCCTATGGCAAGCTCAACCAACCCGAAAAAGCCGCCCCCTTGCTCGATCAAGTGAACGTCTCTGCTAACCAGATTCCGGATTCCCCATACAAAGCCCATGCCTTAAGTGTTATAGCCGAAGCCTATGCAGAGCTACAACAACCCGAAAAAGCCACCCCCTTGCTCGATAAAGCGCTCGCCTCTGCTAACCAGATTCCGCATTCTTCTAACAAAGCCTCTGCCTTAAGAGCCATAGCAGAAGCCATTGGCAAGCTCAACCAACCCGAAAAAGCCGCCCCCTTGCTCGATAAAGCGATCGCCTCTGCCAACCAGATTCCGGATTCCTATTACAAAGCCGATATCTTAAGAGCCACAGCCGATGCCTATGGCAAGCTCAACCAACCCGAAAAAGCCGCCCCCTTGCTCGATAAAGCGATCGCCGCTGCTAACCAGATTCCGGATTCCTTTAACAAAGAATTTCCCTTAAGAGCCATTGCGGTCGCCGCAGCGAACCTGAAAAACTGGGGACAGGCACTGAAAGCTACGCAACAATGCCCCAGTGACGATTGTAAGGTAGAATCGCTGGCGAAGGTTTTAACGGTTCATGCCGAGCAGCAGCATCCTGAGTTGAAGGAGGAGAAGGAGGAGAAGGAGGAGTAAATCATTCGTAGTCCCAACAAGTCGGGTTTCGACTTCGCTCAACCCTCAGCCGTCGAGGGTTGAGCGAAGTCGAAACTCGGTTTATTGGTAGAAACCTTGAAAATGGTGCGTTGCGCGACAACACACCCTACTGGACTAGCTTAATGTTTGCAACCAAGAAACACCCGTCAGATTGCTATCGACTGTAGCTAATTTCAAATTGTAGTGAACTGCTGTAGCTGCAATAAATCTATCCGCTGGGTCTTGCTGCGGTAGTTCAATATGGCGACTTAAAATAGCAATTTGATAAACAAGGGGAGCCTCAAGAATTTCTAGAGTTTGTAAGGCTAAATCGATCCATGCAACTGCATCAGGTTGTAAAGAGATTCGTCCTTTTTCTGCTAGGATTAACGTTTCCCAGATACTAATAGGACTAAGCCAAAGCTCGGTTGTTTCCTCTGCAATTAAGGTTTGGAGGTTGGTAGATAGACGTTCGTCACCCAGGAGATACCAAAGCCAGATGTGGGTATCTAGTAAAAGTTTCACTGAAGCACTTCCCAAGTCCTAAGGGAAACTGCTGGAGTTATTAAATCTCCAAAAATTTCTCCGCTTCCTTTCATTGCTCCAAAATTTGCACGTTTGGGTTGAGTTGTCGCAGGAGATATAATTACTAATGGTTTGCCTTCATGGGTAACAGTTAAGGGTGTTTTAGTACGTTGTACTTCTGTTAATAGTTTCTGGAGATTTTCAGGTAATTCGTTGGTACTAATTTGTTGCATTTTGGGTCTAATAGCTTAGTTTATCTTTTTTATCCCCTTTCTATCTGTATGGTACTGCAAAAATCCTCTCCTTAATTTCCTGCAACACATCACCATATCAAATAACACTGTGAAAAAAATCCTCATCCTCTCCGCCAACCCTAAAAACACAAGTAATTTGCGCCTAGATGAAGAGGTGCGGGAAATCAAAAACACACTGCAACTCTCTCCAAATCGAGAGGAATTTCAAATCATCACAGAATCTGCGGTACGAGTGGATGATTTAACTCGCTTTTTGTCTCACCATCAACCAACAATTGTTCACTTTTCTGGACATGGCTCTGGTACTGATGGATTAGCTTTAGAAGATAATTCTGGACACATACAACTTGTCAGTACACAAGCCCTGGCAAAGCTATTTGATTTGTTTGAGTCACAGGTTGAGTGTGTTTTACTCAACGCCTGCTACAGCGAAGAACAAGCCACAGCAATTCACCAACACATTGATTGCGTGGTGGGGATGAATCGGGCGATTGGAGATAGGGCGGCGATTAAGTTTAGTGTAGGATTTTATACAGTTTTGGCGGCGCTCAGGAATTATGAAGATTGTTTTCACATGGGTTGTACCTCCATTGATTTGCAGGGGATTCCAGAATCTTTAACCCCAGCAATCAAAATTAGGCGACGGCGTTATCAGACAGTACAGACAACAAATCCAGTAAAATCTGACAAGGATAATGGTGTGAGTAACGAGAACAAAGGCGGGCAAAACCGCTCAGTTTCGATTGGGGGTAGTGTCACTGGTAGCGCGATTCAAACAGGAGACAACAACACTGCAAACGTCAATTTTCAACAAGTCAGTTTACCCGCACCTGAAAGCGTCAACATACAAGCAGAACTCAACGCCTTACGTGAGATACTGGCGAAGTTAGAAACCTCAGACCGTCGTAAAATTGATCATGCCTTTGAAGATGCCCAGGAAGAGCTAAATAAGCCACAGCCAGATAAAGATGAGGTGGGTGATGCATTAAACCGAGCCTTAAAATATGCCAATAAAGCCCAAGGGTTTGCCTCTGCGATCGCCAAACTTCAGCCACCTCTGACTAAAATTACTGCATGGCTAGGTGCTAATTGGCACGAGTTGTTAAATTTGGTGAATTTAACAATTTAACTTTTAATTTAACTTTTAACGAGAAAACTTTTTAGCAGCACACAAACAACAAACACCCCAACGTTGGAGTTCACCGGGGGGTGTGGGACATTCACATTGAGGACAAAGGGGTAAATGGTGCGATCGCGCTTGTATTGCCACTGCCCAATCTGCAAAACTCGTATTAGCATCAGGAGCATTGCAGTTGACATCATCATCATTTTCCGTAGCGATTTCTTTACCAAGGTAGCTTGGATGCTGGGGATTTACAGATGAGTTTGGTTGATGAGCAACTTGTTTGCTAGAGTGCCACTCAGCAGTCGAAAAGCGAATATCTACTAAAGGAGTAGGTAGTACTGCATTTAACTTGATAAGTAGCCGTTGACGTTCAAAAGTCAAGTTCTGCGCCCAAGCAGCACTAGAAGTTGCCACCCATAAAACGTTACGCTGAATTGACAATGGACGAGTATGAGCTGCTACTGCTGTTCCTACAACTTGAGACCAACATTTGAGCAAACGTTGAAATGGTTGCTCTTGTAGTTTAGTCTCTAGTTGGAGAACACTTAAGATATCATTAACAGATTTAAACGACATCCTAGTATATGGCCGTCACAATTAAATTTGGTTGATGCATCAAATTCAAATATATGTAAATGTACGATAGTGTTGGTACAAAGACATTTTGAATCAATAGAACAATTGGCGATCGCAATTGGCTTTTTTAGTTTACTCTGGCAGTCTAGGTTTGAGGCAGATAGGCAATGAGTCAAAACCCTGTGATAGATTCGGGTGCAAAATCCTCCAAAACACCTGAGTTAAAGCCAGTACTTGCAGCAGCACTGGCGAGTTTAGAAGTACAACTGGATCAAGAGTTGGCACGTTATCGGCGTACACGATTTACATACAAGACACTTAGTCAAACTCGTATGGGTAATCCCATCAGTAGTAAATTTCAACAGATAATTGCCACTTCTACAACTGAAGTCACAACCCAATCACCAGTCACTAACAGTACTAACAGTACTGAGGAAATATCCTTATCACAGTTTTCCACCACCGCACCACCAACATCTGAAGCAGATACCGAAGAACAAGAACAAGTACCAACGCCAATCAAGGAAGAATCTACACAGCAACAACACACTTCCACCATTCCCTCTCCACCTGCACCAAATTTCGCTAGTATTGTGCCTGCGTTCATTAAAACAGATGAGAGTGAGAATCTTGTCAAACCAGACGATATCCCCAAACCACCTGATGAATATTTAGAATCGTCAGAAGCACTGCTGCGAAGTTTAACAGAAGAACAATCACCGACCCAGAAGCGTAATAATTCTAATGACAGTCTGCTCTCACCTTTGGGTATAGGCTCAATGCTACTGCTGTTGATGGCAAGTCTGAGCCTGAGTTATGCAGTATTCAATCTGAAAAATTTGCCGAATTTGGGTTTCGGCGGTTTATTTAAAAAAAATACCCCTAATAACCAACCAACAACAAACAACCAACCAACAACAAACAACCAAGCAAAAATTACCGCAGTCGCAGAACCAGAACTTACACCCATACCTAAAATTCCCAATCTAGAGACGGGCGAATTTCCAGAAGTTAAAAATCCCAATGATGTTGTTGGTTTAACACCAAAACCCAAGCCAACACCTGTAAAAGAATCTAGCCAAGTTGCTCAAAATCCGACAATTGCACCTGAGACGACTACAGAAGCACAACCAACATTCTCGCCGATTGCATCACCAACTGTTGCTGCTAGTGTGATTCCTAACACGCCAAAAGCAACACCAAGTCTACAAAATATTGATGATCCAAGAATAAAACCATCGACGGATGGATTTTTTCACATTATTACAGATAATCAAGATGAAAAAACCTTCACTACAATCAGGCAAGCAGTTCCTGATGCTTATTTATCAAAAGATAAAAAATTAATTTATCTGGGAGCTTTCAAAACTAAAGAACAAGTCAAAAAACAGATGGAATTTTTACAAAGTCAGGGAATTACAGCCAAAGTGGAGTAGCCAATACGGTTTGGTTAAAGAGAAAAGGGTAAGTGTTAAATACATCCTTACTTCTGCAAGAAGTCTATTCAGGATAGGGTGTAGGAGAATAGGAGAAAGGTAAGTCACGCATTCAAAAGTAAAAAGAATATTAATTATTTCTTTTTACTTTTTGCTGGTTTGGCTTTTGAACTACCCCTAAAACGTAGATGGAGGGCGAAATGGGACTAATTGATCGGATTGGGCGGGTAATTCGTGCTAACATCAACAGTCTGATTGGGTCTACGGAAGATCCAGAAAAAATTCTGGAAAAAACCGTTTTGGAAATGCAGGATAATTTGGTACAACTGCGACAGGCGATCGCCGCTGCGATCGCTAGCCAAAAACGTACAGAACGTCAAGCAGCGCAAGCCCAATCCGCAAGTGAAGATTGGTATCGTCGCGCCCAATTAGCATTACAACAAGGTAACGAAGCTCTAGCACGCGAAGCCCTCACTAAACGCCGTGCTTACGAAGCAACAGCCACAGGGCTTTATAATCAAGTAGAAGAGCAAAGTAGCGTTGTCGGTCGGCTCAAAAAAGATATGCGATCGCTAGAGCTAAAGATTACCGAACTGAAAACTAAAAAAGATATGTATATTGCTCGCGCTCGTTCTGCGGAAGCTAGCGTCAAACTTCAAGACTTGCTAGAAGGCGTTTCTGGGACAAGTAGCTTGAGTGCTTTTGAGCGCATGGAAGAAAAAGTTCTCCAATTAGAAGCTCAAAAAGAAGCAATTGCGGTTACGGGAACAGATGAATTGGAGAAACGATTTGCAGCTCTTGAATCTGAAGTAGATACCGAACTGTCACAGATGAAAGCAAAATTACCTAGCAGTACGGAAAATACACAATCAACACCACAGCAATTACCCCAAGGTGAGAATTAAGCGCGATTGGGCAATTTGTAAATTAAAAGCATATCTTAAGAATAAGGGTTTATTAAGGATTAAGGATGAAAGGGAAAGGAATAAGGATGAAGGGTGAAGGTTTAAGGGTTAAGGGTTAAGGGGAATGAGAACAGAATTAGTCTGAAAAGATTAAATTTAAATAAGTAGTTTTCATGAACTGCGTACGAATAAGAATATGACTCCAAAAATTTCTACCCTAATTCCCCTTTCCCCTTTCCCCTTTCCCCAATCCCCACTTTCACATCCAGCTAATTGCCAAAGTCGCGCGTAAATCTTTCAAAGGAAAAACAAAATTATGGGATTATTTGATCGTATTAGGCGAGTAGTCGGCGCCAACCTCAATGATTTAGTCAGTAAAGCCGAAGATCCCGAAAAAATGCTGGAACAAGCAATCCTGGAAATGCAGGAAGACTTAGTTCAGTTGCGCCAGGGAGTAGCTCAAGCGATCGCGGCTCAAAAACGCACTGAAAAACAATATAATGACGCTCAAAATGAAATCAATAAGTGGCAACGTAATGCCCAACTTGCACTGCAAAAAGGTGACGAAAATTTAGCACGCCAAGCTCTGGAGCGCAAAAAGACTTTTACCGAGTCAGGAAACGCTCTCAAAGCCAGCTTAGAGCAGCAAACAGTTCAAGTTGACAGTCTCAAGCGTAACCTAATCCAGCTCGAAAGCAAAATTTCCGAAGCTAAAACTAAGAAAGAAATGCTTAAAGCTCGGATTACTGCTGCTAAAGCTCAAGAGCAACTCGAAGGTATGGTGCGAGGTATGAATACCTCCTCAGCAATGGCAGCTTTTGAGCGCATGGAAGAAAAAGTCCTGATGCAAGAAGCCCGCGCCCAATCAGCAGCAGAGTTGGCTGGTACAGATTTAGAGCATCAATTTGCGGCTTTGGAATCTAGTAGCGATGTAGACGATGAATTGGCAGCTCTCAAAGCTTCCCTTGCTCCTGCTAGTCCCCCCAATCAACAAGCACTACCACCCCAAGAATCTACCACTAACACCCAGCAACCAAACACTTCTAAATCTAACAATGAAGTGGTTGATGCTGAGTTAGAATCGCTACGCAAGCAACTAGACCAGATGTAACACTTTGATCATACTTTTGAAATTGATCCCACACCTTTATGGATGTGGGATTTTGCGTCAGGTGATTTGTGGAAATCGGGGAGCGGGTATTGGGGACAAGGGGAGCCAGTGCGTTGCGGAGGTTCCACGCCACCTGCTTTATGCCGGGGAACCCGTCCACCGCAGTGGCTCCTCCGTTGTAGCACCTGGCGTGGACAAGGGGTTAGAAACTGTAACTTAATCCCTACCCAACTCTACCCATTGCTACTCATTTTTGGGTAGATTTTCTCTTGCCATACGTTCTATAACATCACTCAGGCTTGATGCTTTCATATCTAGTTGTTTTTGCTCAAGCCATTTAATAGCTGTTTGTGTCAATGTCATGGTGAATCTTCTTTTTTCTTCTGAGTAAATTTTCTTTCTAGCCATGTTGTCAATTTTCAATAGCTCATATATAATATGAGGATAACAACATTGTAAGGTCGATGCAATGCAATTAGTAGAAAAATACGTGATTAACCAACAACATAAGTTTTGGAAAGAGTGCGATTATTTAGCTTTACAGTCTAAACATCTTTACAATGCTGCCAACTACATCCAAAGACAATACTTTTTTGAAACCAAGAAGTACTACAACTCTATTGATATCTATCATCAAACTAAGAGTTTAGAAGCTTATAGATATTTACCAACTAAAGTTAGTAAGCAGATTGTACGTAGAGTATCAGAAGCTTGGAAGGGATGGTTAGCAGCGTTAAAAGATTGGTCAAAGTATCCTGAAAAATATTTAGGTAAGCCAAAAATACCTGGATATAAACATAAAGAACGTGGTAGAAATGTTGTTATTTATCCAATAGACGCAATATCTAAACCTGCATTGACCAAAGGAATAGTCAAGCTTTCTCAAACCTTAATTGAGTTAAAAACACAAGCGAGAAATGTAGACCAAGTACGGATTGTTCCTAAGCTTGACCATTATGTGATTGAAGTTGTTTACACAGTAGAAGATGCTATGAAATCCAATGGCAAATACTCTGCTGGTGTAGACCTTGGTTTAAACAATTTAATGGCTATAACATCCAATCATCCCGGTATAAAACCGTTGTTGATTAATGGTAGACCGCTCAAAAGTATTAACCAGTTCTTCAATAAACGAGTAGCCAAGGCACAATCAATTGAAGCTATTAGACAAATCAAACAGCTAAATAGCAAGCGGGATAGAAGAATTGATAACTACCTCCATACTGTTAGTCGTAGAGTTATTGATTGGTGTCAAATCAATGATATTGGTCAATTAATTATCGGCAATAACCAAGGATGGAAACAGGAACTCAATATTGGTAAAAAGAATAATCAAGAATTTACCAAGATTCCTCACGCTAAGTTAATCAATCTGTTGACATACAAAGCACATTTAGCTGGTATTCAAATCGTTTTAACTGAGGAGAGCTATACCAGTAAAGCGAGTGCCTTAGACGGTGATAAACTCCCCGTTTATCAATCCAAAGCTGAAATTAAACTTGTCTTCACTGGAAAGCGTGTAAACCGTGGTTTATACAAAACTTCCATCGGTAGAACAATTAATGCTGACACCAATGGAAGTCTGAATATAGCTCGTAAAGTAATCCCAAACTTTATGGATGGGATAGTGGGATTGCCGTTTATCCCTGTGGTTTTAGGACTTTGGACTAAGATTACAAACGTGGGTGTCTAGCTTTGTCTACTCTTGGGTAACTTTGTCTAGGTTTCTATGAACGGTAAAGAATTTAAAATTATTAGTATATTGGTTTAATGCATATATTGTTGTAATTGTCAATATTTATTTGTTGATAATTACAAATAGTTTATAGTGGTAATAATTATTAACTATTGACTATAGATGATTGACTAGTTTGGGATAGAGTAATTTTGTGTGTCAACTGATAACGATACCACCATTAGGAGACGGGAATGAGTAAGGGTGTCAAAACCATAACTGATGCTGAGTTTGAAACCGAAGTTTTGCAAGCCGAGGAGCCAGTATTAGTTTACTTTTGGGCTTCTTGGTGTGGTCCTTGTCAATTGATGGCGCCACTAGTGAACCTTGCTGCTAATACTTATAGCGATCGCTTAAAAGTAGTAAAAATGGAAATTGACCCTAATCCAATTACTGTTAAGCAATACCAGGTAGAAGGGGTTCCCGCCCTCAGGCTGTTCCAAGGTGACAATATCTTGGCATCTGCGGAAGGAGTTATCGGTAAAGATAAATTAATTAGTTTCTTAGATACTCACTTAAACTAGTCATTGGTCATTGGTCATTGGTAGACGCGATTATACTCTTACCTTGAAGCCGCTCTTACGAGCGTCTACGCGTCTGTATTTTAGACAAATGACCAATGACCAATGACAAAGGACAAATATTCAGATGCAATTTGCCAAACGTTTACAGCCCTTACAATTTAATGTATTTGCCGATATGGATAAAGCCAAGGCGAAAGCTTTGGCTACCGGACGGCAATTAATAGATTTATCATTGGGATCTGCGGATCTGCCAGCTGCCTCACATGTAGTAGATGCGATCGCTCAGTCTCTGTATGATCAAAGTACCCACGGCTATTTGTTATTTCACGGTACTCAAGCCTTTCGCCAAGCTGCGGCGCAATGGTACGAGCAAAAATTTGGCATTGCTGTAGACCCAGAAACAGAAGTACTACCACTGATTGGTTCTCAGGAAGGGACAGCCCATTTACCCTTAGCTATCCTCAATCCAGGGGATTTTGCTCTGTTACTTGATCCGGGTTATCCTTCCCATGCTGGGGGAGTTTACTTAGCTAGTGGTCAAGTTTACCCCATGCCACTACACCCAGAAAATGATTTTTTACCCGTATTTGCTGACATTCCCACACCCGTACTAGCACAATCACGGATGATGGTGTTGAGCTATCCACATAATCCTACCAGTGCGATCGCACCATTATCTTTCTTTCAAGAAGCAGTCGCCTTTTGTCAGCAGCACAATCTTGTTCTAGTTCACGATTTTCCCTACGTTGATTTAGTCTTCGAGGAAAAAGAAAAAGAGAATCCAGGAGAAACCCCCAATCCAAAATCTATCGCCCCCTCGATTTTGCAAGCAGATCCCCAAAAAACCGTCTCGATAGAATTTTTCACACTTTCCAAATCCTACAACATGGGCGGTTTTCGGATTGGCTACGCCATTGGGAATGCTGAGTTAATTCTTGCTCTGCGTCAAGTCAAAGCAGCAGTTGATTTTAATCAGTATCGTGGTATTTTAAACGGTGCGATCGCGGCTTTGGTTGGGCCACAAGATTTAGTCAAAGCCTCCGTTGACAGATTTCGTCAGCGTCGGGATGTCTTTGTTAATGCTTTACATCGCATCGGTTGGCAAGTTTCTACACCCAAAGCCACAATGTATGTTTGGGCAAAATTACCGGAACCGTGGAGTCAGAATTCTATGGAATTTTGTACCCAACTAGTAGAAAAAACAGGGGTTGCTGCTTCTCCTGGTGCTGGTTTTGGCAAATTTGGGGAAGGTTATGTTCGTTTTGCTTTGGTACATGAGCCAGCCATCTTAGAAACTGCTGTCAGTAGAATTGCTGAGTTTTTGTAGCAAAATTAAGAATAAATTAAACTATATTAAGTTCGTAGTAAGGACTAAAGTCCACCCTATGGGAAGCCGCTCTTACGAGCGTCTACACTACAAACCATCTTCCTTGTCCCTTGTCCCCGATCCCCTAAAAAGGTAAAAACTGGAGTAACACTGAAGTCACACTTCCAAAAAAGTCCATAAAACTGGGTTTTCCACGATCTAGCTGTGCTGTTTGGGGTGTTTGTAGTTGTTTAATAAAAACTTGTGCTGTTTGTATTCCATTACCATCATTTTGATTTGTAAATAATTTTTCTGCCGCTTGGGCGTCTTGGAAAGCACCTTGTTTATCGAATAATTGGTAACGAGCCACAGCACGAGCCAAATAAGCACCAGCATAGTCTGGTTTGAGTGCGATCGCTTGATTAAAATATTCTAACGCCCGCTGCTGATTGCCTTTTTGCGCTTCGGTAACACCCCAAGCATAAAACTCTTCTGGTTTGGCAATTTGCAACGGGATACCATAAGCACCTTGCAAGTTGGCGCCGTTGAGATTTACTCCTGTCAAATCTGCATTGATGAGATAAGTATTTCTCAAGTCTGTACCCATGAGAATTGTCCCAGTCAACTTAGCACCACTGAGGTTTACGCCAAACAAACTAGCACCACTCAAGTCTGCACCAGCTAAATCAGCACCACTGAGGTTAGCACGGCTAAGATTCGCACCACTGAGGTTAGCTCCTTTGAGATTTGCATTGCTCAAATCAGCCATTACCAACCCTGCACCGCTAAGGTCACAGTTTTCACACTGTTTACTGGCTAATAACTGTCTGATGTGTTCTGAATTTGCAGCTAAAACAGTTTGATTCCAGCTGATTGTAGCTATAAATGTGGCTATGGCTAGGATTTGGCTTTTCATTGCTTATACTGAATTCTCAACCTTACCGTAGACACATTTATACTCCAACTAAGATTTTTCAGCCAACCCCGCCTTTGGAATTAAAAATTAAAAATGTAAAATTAAAAATTTGTTCAATATTCATGTAGAGACGTAGCATTGCTACGTCTCTACAATGTCCAATGCTATTAGAATCACCTATTAATTCCCCGATGGATGAGCAGCATGAACTAAATCTGGTTCTTCTTCGCTGGCTGGAATTTGAATTACCTGTTGGCTGGTTGGTCTTGTTTTTTCTGTAAACTCATGGAGTTCTACAGTTTTACCTGTTTGTGCCGATGCAAGAATGGCACGAATAATACGAACATCCGCTAAACCTTCCTCTCCTGATGGTTCTGGGTCTTGATCATTCAGTATGCAGTCTGAAAAGTAAACAATTTCGGCAGCAAATTGATCACCAGCAGGATAAGATTGCTCCTGAGTTTGGTTATCAATAGTAATTTGTTGCTTCAGTTCTCCTTGATAGGAATAGGCGGAATCCATTCGTAGATTGCCTTTTGTTCCTAATATCTGCAAAGTAGAAACTGGTGCAACACCAAAACTAGAAGTAAAAGTTGCCAATTTATCATCAGGAAAACGTAGAATTGCACTTGTCATTTCATCAATTTCTGCAAAGCGTTGCTCACCATTATTTCCACAAAATGCAACTACTTCTATGGGTTCATCTTGAAAAAGATAACGAGCGGCATTTATGCAATAAATTCCCATATCATAAACTGTACCGCCACCATGAGAAATTGGCTTTAAACGCACATTACCTTCGGCTACTTGCTGAGAAAAGACAGAGTTAAAAATGCGGGGGTTGCCAATTTTCCCTGATTTCACTATTTCTACTGCTTGCATGTTGGCTTGATCAAAGTGCAAACGATAGGCAATCATCAATTTGACATTATGATTACGGCAGGCATTAATCATTTCTTCACATTCTTGTTCTGTGACTGCCATAGGTTTTTCACAAAGTACATGTACTCCTGTATTGGCAGCTTTCACTGTGTATTCACAATGTAAATGATTAGGCAGAGCAATGTAAACTGCATCCGCAGCCCCGCTTCTCAGAAATGCTTCGTATTCTTCGTAGGTAAAAGCGGGAACATGGTACTTTTCACTCAGATCATGACGCTTAACTAGGTCATCAGAAAATAATGCGACTAATTCAGAGTTTTTTGCATTTTTAAAAGCAGGTAAAACTGTTTCTTGAGCAATCCAACCCAGCCCAATTACAGCATAACGTACTTTGCCATTTTTCTGATTTGGAATAGATATCATAATCTTTGTCTCCGTTTGATTATATTGATGGTCTGTTATTATGCTTGTGTTTTATTTTTGATAATGCGTTAATAGTTATCTAAATGCAAATATTGTAGGGATGAATTATTTAAATATTTTCTATTTTTTCTATTTTATTTATGAATCAATCGGGTTCAGTTAAGTCCAACATTATTTGTAGAGATACGCCATGGCGCGTCTCTACATATCAATTTTTGGTACAAAATCTTATCTGAACCGT
Organism: Pelatocladus sp. BLCC-F211; assembly: GCF_041928655.1. NCBI lineage: Bacteria > Bacillati > Cyanobacteriota > Cyanophyceae > Nostocales > Hapalosiphonaceae > Pelatocladus > Pelatocladus sp. BLCC-F211. The sequence continues at coordinate 37,794 of NZ_JBHFLM010000146.1, forward strand.
ATTTGTTAATGAATTATGAAAATTAAATTTTGACTAATTCGATAATTGAAGAGGAACAGCTTTAGATAAATATTTCAAATCCGCTTTAGTCTCCCTCACCCATACCAAAAAAGAGAAGACATGTGTAACGGAAACAATATCTCAAGCCGTCCCTATCAGTTAATCTTTATTTCCAATAACTAATGATGAATATGAATTCATCGTTGGCGTTCAAATCAACTACCACCAAATTCTATTGCCATTTTCATCAACTCTTGCTTGGCGAATGACATCAGAAATTTCTTCAGCATCCTTAACGTGATGGAGTGCCTTTTTTTCTCCATCTGGTTCTTCCACTATAAAGTAGGTAGGAACAGTTATTTGGTCTCCTGTAATGTCAGGAGAATCTACAGCTACTTGTTGACTTTTTTCTTCGATTGTTTGAGGTTCATCAGCAATGCGATCGCCAGGATTTGCTGTTAAATTTCTTTCTTTAACGTTTGGCTCGTCTTTGGAATGCCAATCTTTACTTACTGGTTGATTAATTTGATTTTCTTGTTGGTCTGTCATAGTAAAATCTCTTTCGTTTTTAATTGATTCGTTACTAGGACTACTTTAGTCAATCAAAACCTTGATTTGCTCCTTCGTCAGGAGTAATCTCGGTTTATGTATATTGATATAAATTTCAGAGACGATAGTTAAGAGTGAATGATTAATTGCCCGTTATTGCTTGATTCTTCTCAACAGATATCAGCGATAAACTAATCTCTTCTATACAGAGTGGTTTATCCATGATTTTTCCTGGTGCAATCATGAGATAATTACTAAAATCAATCTCTTTTAACTAGCAACTAGCAATTCAATTCTCCAAATCAAACAAACAAATAATAAAGATTGTTTATCCTCATTCTAAAGATAGAAGATTTTGTCATAAAATCTGAATCGTTAGAGATACACTTAAATTAAAATATTGTATATTTTACAGATATATAAAAATGCCCGACTTTGAGCAGCCCCGACAACCGCTAACGGATGAGAAATTGTCTCAGCAGCCGCAGGTATCTGAACTATCTACAACTACAATGGTAGCAAATCAAGAGCAGGCAATGCTGCTTCAGCTTGTTGATGGTCGTATCCAGGCTTGTAATCCTTTATCAGAGCGGATTTTAGGACTCAAAGCAGAGCAACTAATCGGGCGTAGTTGGCTGGATGCATCCTGGCGAACCATTAGTGAAGATGGTTCTCCTTTTGCTCAAGAAAATCATCCATTTATGGTTGCCCTAACCACAGGTCAACCGTGTTTGAATGTGGTCATGGGATTATATCAGCCCCATGGTGAACTTGTCTGGCTACTCGTGAACTCAGAGCCTTTGTTTTTACCAGGAGCAACTATACCCCATACTATAATTACAACTTTTACTGAGATTACAGCCACATCAAATCTAGCATCGGTTTTTGAGCAGAATGAAGTTGCTTTGGCAACAGCACTGAAGGAAAATCCTAATTTAGTTCAAACAATTGCGAGTAGCAGCTTAGGTACGCTGTATATTTATGACCTTGTTGAGCAGGGTGTCATTTACATTAACAATCACGTGACTCAGATCCTGGGTTACACTCAACAAGAAATTCAAACAACAGGTTTGCGATCGCTTTTGCAACGAATGTACCCTGAAGACTTTGCTCGACTTCCCACTCATTATGATCGCCTCAACTGTGTTACTGATGGTGAAGTAGTAAGCTTTGAATTTCAATATCGACACGCAAATGGTGAATGGCGCTGGTTACGTTGCTATGATACGGTGTTGCGGAGAACAGCTGAAGGTTTAGCACAGAGGGTTCTGGGTTTCTGTGAAGATATTACTGATCGACGGCTGACAGAAACCGCCTTACGGCAGAGTCATGAACGGTTTGAGCTAGCAGCAGCAGCCGTGAACTGTCTAATTTATGATTGGGATATCAAAAATGATACTGTACAAAGAACTCAAGGTTTGACAGAGCTTTTGGGTTATACACTAGAAGAAACTGAACAAACCCCCGCATGGTGGCGATCGCACATCCATCCTGATGATTGGCTACAAGCCAATAAAGACTTTGCAGAAGACATAGCTAAAGGAGACCGTTTTTGCATTCAATATCGAGTTCGTCACAAAGATGGTTACTATCTGTGGGTGGAAGATCGAGGATTAGCAGTACGAGATCATAAACATGATATTACTAGAATAGTTGGTGTCACGACTGACATTAGCGATCGCAAACAAACAGAAGCAGACTTACGCGAAAGTGAAGAACGCATCCGCCTAGCCACCGCCGCCGCAGAATTAGGGATGTGGTTTTGGGATCTCACCACCAATGATTTAGTGTGGACAGCAAAATGCAAGCAACTGTTTGGACTTGCAGCCAACACAGAAATGAACTACGAGGTATTTTTAAATTCTCTGCATCCAGATGATCGCCAGTTTACTCATCAAGCAGTCATGCAAGCTCTGGAAAGCAAGGTTAATTATGATGTGGAGTACCGTGTCGTTTGGCCGAACGGGAGTGTACATTGGATTGCAGCCAAAGGTCGATGCTTGTACGATGACAACGGCAAAGCAGTGCGAATGATGGGTACTGCCCAAGATATTACCGAGCGCAAGCATACAGAGGAAGCACTATGTCAAAGTGAAGAACGCTACAGAATGCTGAGTGAAGCGATTCCCGAAATGATCTGGACATCAAATGCAGCAGGCGTCACTGATTATACAAATCAGCAATGGTGTGAATATTCGGGACTAACTCTAGAAGAAACTGTGGGAAATGGTTGGCAAAAAATACTGCATCCAGATGACTTGGAACCTACCATCCAACGCTGGCAAGAATCTTTACAAAATAGAATTCCCTTTGAAAACGAACAGCGTTACAAAAGAGCAAGTGACGGTACATATCGTTGGCATTTAGTCAGAGCTTATCCTTTCAAAGACAATCAAGGAAAGATTATTAAATGGTTTGGTACTTGTACTGATATTGACGATCAAAAACAAATAGAACAACAACGCGCTCGCCTGTTAGAGTTAGAACAAGCAGCTCGGGCAGAAGCAGAAACCGCTAATCACATTAAAGATCAGTTTTTAGCTATTCTTTCTCACGAATTGCGATCGCCCCTCAACCCCATCTTAGGTTGGGCAAAATTACTCAGAAGCCGCAAGTTAGATCCAATAGCCACAGATCGCGCCTTAGATACTATCGAGCGGAATGCCAAATTACAGATTCAACTAATTGATGATTTATTAGACGTTTCCCGCATTCTCCGAGGTAAACTCAGCCTAAATTTAGCCACTGTCGATTTGACAACAGTAATTAATGCCGCATTAGAAACTGTGCAATTAGCTGCACAAACTAAAAAAATTCAACTTGAGTATATACCCACTTCCCCTATCTTTGTTCAGGGTGACTCAAATCGTTTGCAGCAAGTCGTAAGCAATTTACTTTCCAACGCCGTCAAATTTACACCCGGTGGCGGTAAGGTGGAGGTGCGATTGTCTCAGGTGGTGGCGACTGGAAATGAGGGACAAGGGGGACATGGGGAAAGTTCCTCCGATGCTCAATCCTCAATTACGAACTATGCCCAAATCACAGTTACAGACACAGGTATGGGTATTGCTGCGGAGTTTCTACCCTACGTATTTGAATACTTTCGTCAGGCAGATAGCAGTACTACTAGAAAATTTGGTGGCTTGGGATTAGGATTGGCAATAGTGCGCCACTTGATCGAATTGCATGGCGGTGTAGTTACAGCAGATAGTCCAGGAGAAAACCAAGGAGCTACATTTACTGTCAAGCTGCCTCTCATAGAACAACAACCAAGTGTTGAGGAAACAGACACAGAAAAAGAAACAGATAAATTTAGCTCGTCGTACTTAGCTGGAGTGCGGATACTAGTAGTTGATGATGATGCCGACACACGGAATTTTCTGGAATTTTTATTAAAAGAGTATGGAGCGACAGTAACTGTTGCCAGATCAGCAACCCAAGCTCTCACAACTTTAGCACAGTTGCAGCATGACTTATTAATCAGTGATATTGGGATGCCTGAAGTAGATGGCTACGGTTTGATTGAGCAAATCAGAGTCATATCTCCCGAACAGGGTGGAAATATCCCAGCGATCGCCTTAACTGCTTACGCCGGAGATAGCGATCGCTCACGGCTATTAGCAGCAGGTTTTCAGACCCATATTGCCAAACCAGTCGATATAGATCAATTACTCCTAGCGATCGCAGATTTATGTAACAAAAGACATAGTCATTGACTTTTATCTTCAAATATGCTATTTTAACGCTGATAAAATAACTAAAATTTCAAATAATAGGGTGAATATATCTAAACCACAAAAAAAACCGCGTGTCTTATCTTGGCAAGCGGTTTTCTCGCTATTAATGTTTGTATTCATGTACCTACCAATCTTGGTACTTGGATTTTATAGCTTTAATAATTCACCTTACAGTGCTGCATGGCAAGGTTTCACCCTAGATTGGTATCACCAACTCTTGAGTGATGAGCAAATTTTGTTGGCTTTAAAAAACAGTTTAATAGTTGCTTTGAGTGCTGTAGCTATCTCCGCAGTGCTGGGAACCCTAATGGCGGTAGGTTTGGCGCGCTATCAATTTCCGGGTAAAGCACTATATCGCGGAATTTCTTATCTACCGTTAATTATTCCCGATATTGCGATCGCAGTAGCTACCTTAGTGTTTCTTGCAGCAATTGCTATTCCCCTACTTGGCATTTCTTTGAGTATATGGACAATTGTCGCAGCCCACGTAGTATTTTGTCTTGCTTATATCAATCTAGTTGTTTCAGCGAGATTGACTAACATCGATCCCCACTTAGAAGAAGCCGCCTTAGATTTAGGAGCGACACCAGTACAGGCTTTTCTTCAAGTATTATTACCTCAATTAATGCCTGGTATTATCGCTGGTTGTCTGTTGGCTTTTGTCCTGAGTTTAGATGATTTTCTCATCGCCACTTTTACAGCTGGTAGCGGTTCTAACACTCTACCAATGGAAATTTTCAGCCGCATTAGAACAGGAGTCAAACCCGATATTAATGCTCTCAGCGTCATCTTAATCTTAATCTCAGCAACAGTCGCCTTGATCGCCGAATTAATTCGCGCTTCTTCAGAAAGAAATAGGCAATAGTCATTGGTCATTTTCCCCAATCCCTGATCCCCGATCCCCAATATTACCGCTTGACAAGAGCGATCGCTTCCGTTATTATCCTTCTCAGAACGGAAAACCGTGCGCTCATATTTATTTATATTTAAAAGGTTCTCAGGTACAGATAAACAAATAAATAAAGGATTTCTTCATCTGTATGACACTTTGTGTGAGCAATATCACAGATGAGAGAATTTTGGTGCTTATTTGTCCACACATCTGTTTTCAATATAGATAGTATTGGGCCTACTCTCGAAAAGATGTAATATCTGGCTCGGCTATGCTAATCTGCCAAAATCCCAGTTGCTCAAATCCCTTCAATGCTGATGGCAATAGGTTTTGCATTAGTTGCGGACAAAGCAACTTTGGCGAATTTTTACGCAACCGCTACCACGTATCGAGATTGTTAGGCGAAGGTGGGTTTAGCAGAACTTATGCAGCAGAAGACGTCGATAGACTTAATGCTCCCTGTGTCATTAAGCAATTTTTTCCCCAAGTTCATGGTACATCGGAACGCACCAAAGCCGCAGAATTATTTAAAGAAGAGGCTTTTCGGCTGTATGAACTAGGAGAAAATCACCTACAAATTCCGAGATTACTAGCTTACTTTGAACAAGGTACAAGTTTGTATCTAGTACAAGAATTTATTCCCGGAAATACTCTTTTTGCAGAAGTTTATCAACTAGCTTTTAATGAAGAAAAAATCCGAGAAATTTTAACTGACTTATTACCTGTTCTAGATTTTATCCATTCGCGTAACGTCATTCATCGCGATATTAAGCCAGAAAATATTATTCGTCGTCAAGACGATGGCAAACTAGTATTAATTGATTTTGGTGGTGCCAAACAAGTCACACAAACAAGTTTAGCCAGACAAGCTACAGTTCTATACACACTTGGTTATGCACCCAGCGAACAAATGGCCGGATTTGCCTGCCATGCGAGTGATTTGTATGCTTTAGGAGTGACTTGTGCGCGGTTGCTCACTGGATGTTTACCTGTCAGGGATGCTTACGGTCAGATTTATGATCGCCTGTTTGATCCGATGACTTGTAAATGGTTATGGCGACAAATCCTAGAAGAAAAAGGCATTACAATTAGCGAAGATTTAGGAAATATTTTAGATAAATTGCTGAAACATTTAGCCTCAGAAAGATATCAATCAGCAGCAGAAGTTCTCAAAGATTTAAATCCCCAAAAATCATTTTCTCCATTACCTGTTGTATCTGCGACAACCCAAATTTTCACACCCTATCCTACCCCATTACCGACAACCATACCACAATTAGTTACACCTGGATTTCCAGTCCTGGAAGCTTTTGAATTTGACACAGTCACCGTAGACTCTAGAGGTAGGGAAATTAAGCGCGATCGCCACATTGCCAATTACTATACAGAAGAGTTGGGAAATGGGGTGACTATGGAAATGGTAGCTATCCCCGGTGGTAGTTTCTTAATGGGTGCTACTGAAGAAGAAGGAGATGCTGATGAACGTCCACAACATCAAGTCACCGTCGAACCCTTTTTTATCGGAAAATATCCTGTCACCCAAGCACAATGGAAAGCAGTTGCAGCTTTACCTAAAGTCAAACAATCTTTGAATCCTTATCCCTCTAAATTTAAAGGTGCTAATCGACCAGTAGAAAATGTATCTTGGCATGAAGCAGTAGAATTTTGTGCGCGCTTGTGGAAAAAAACAAGGCGACATTATCGCTTACCCAGCGAAGCGGAATGGGAATATGCTTGTCGTGCTGGGACAAAAACACCTTTCCATTTTGGTGAAACAATTACTTGTGAGTTAGCTAATTGTAGTAGCGGCGAATCTCCAGAAATCAGAAGTAAATACCGCAAAGAAACAACACCTGTGGGTAGTTTTGGTGTGGCAAATGCTTTTGGTTTATATGATATGCATGGGTTAGTCTGGGAATGGTGTGCTGATCCTTGGCATAAAAATTATGATGGCGCTCCCAAAGATGGAACAATATGGGAAGTCGGTGGAGATATGCATCGTCGGGTATTGCGGGGTGGTTCTTGGAGTTTTAGTCCAGAACTTTGTCGTAGCGCCAGTCGCAGCTGGAACGAAGCGGATGGGGGATTACGGATATGTGGTTTTCGAGTTGTGGCGACTTCTTTTGGATAGAATCCTGGAAAATCAAGTTTGCACAGCAAATTCTGCTGGTGTAACTCCCCAATTCGCCCAAGTAATGGCTTGTTGTGCTGATTGTACATCAGGTGGTACACGTAACACATGAATATATCCTGTGCTGGGACAACTCATTTTTAAGAGAAAAATAGGTTCTACATCGACATCGTTCTCTATTTTTAATAATGTATATTCTTGATGTTGATCTAACTCAGTTGCTTGTAATTGTTCGATCATCCGAGCATAGCCGATACCCTGAATTAATACCCGTCGTAGTTCGGCGTTCTCTTCCTGTAACAACCATTCTGCTTGCCATTGCTGGGGGTGTAGCTTACCGTATTTTTCTGGTAAGGTGACACCGTGATAGGCGTAAAGTTTATATCCATCAGCAAATTCGATCGCAGCTTCACCTTCTGCATGGAGGTGGTTATCGCTATCAAAGCATAATTTGGTGGGGCGATCGCACACTACCGCTACTTTTTTATAAGGAAAAATCCAACCACAAGATTTAGCTAAAGATTGAAATAGCTGCAACAACTCTTGCTCGCCAGTGTAATTTAATGCAGATTTCCAAAAATCTAGCCAACTACAGTAGCTACAAAAGGTAGCAGCAGGTATGAAGTTACTATCATATTGTTCACCCAATTCAATTTGTAGTTGGTGATATAGTTCTGATAAGTTGACTTCAATTTCTAATTCTGTGAGATATCCTAAATCGACTTGGAACTGCTGTTCTAAAGATTTCATGTATGAAATAAATCGATAATATAATGTCGTATGAATGTGTACATTCACATTATCGGGTCTTTCAATAGCAAGATGATTTTGGTGAAACCTTGCTTGTTCGGGAAATAATTTTAATATACTTAAACGCAACTGCAACAATCTTTGAATTAAGGGTGAAATAATTAAAGACTCAGAGCTTGGTAAAGTCTTACTCATAGCCTCATAAGGGCTTTCAGAAAATATTATTTCTGGCATGGCAAGACCACAAAAAGCATAAACTTCTTTAACTGTCTCCGCAGCTTTTTGTCGGTCAATTCGCTTAGTTGAAAGAGCAATATTTTTCCACTTGTGTTGATAAAATTTAATTAAATTCTCTTGTTCTGGACTTAGTTTTGTAAATTGGTATGACATACTACAATCAGTTTTGTTGATAGATTTTTTATCTTCTCAAAATAACTTCAATCTTCCAAATCTGCCACAGTGCTTGTTAATCTCTCATTTTGTAATATTTACAATCACCCACCCAAAAAATCAGGAATGTTGTTACGAAATTAGTAAAATGCACATTCTCTATTGCAAATTAACACATCAAGGAAGATGATGTGTAAAACCAAGTTTTGTAGACATGATAGATAATCTGAATGTTTATGTCACACAGGCATATCTTCAAAAATCAGAATAATTGTTACTATTGTCCAGCTAATTTTAGAGATAACATTAATAATCATGAGAAGACAATATTTATGCAACAAGAATATATATCTTGAATCAATCTTTATCTATCTATACATAAATAAATCTAAGCCATTTTTTAGTATAAAAGGTTTCTTTGAGTTAAATTTAGTCTAAGACTGCTACAGTATAGCTCCCCTGTATAACAACTGTCAGGTACTTCACTGTTTATTTATAAAATTAAAGTATTTTTTTATACTATTATTCAGAGAAAAACTTTTGGGTTTAATTATGTAACGCCGCAAATTCAAACTATAACATTCCTATATGATTTGTGAGAATCGAAATCCCAGATCCCCTACTTCTTGGAGAAGTTGGGGATCTTGTCTCTCACGAATGATTTAGGAATGCTATAGCCACATTTCACTTACCACAACTTGTGTACATTCTGCTCCCAATTTGCGCCATCAAAAGGTACAATTTCAAACTTTGTCACTACATTACCATCTAAGCAACGGATGTTAACATCAATACTGTCGGGATGACTGCGAGGAATATAAAAAGAGTGTATTCCACAAATGCGACAAAATTTATGCTGGGCAACTCCTGTATTAAATGTGTAAGTTGTTAATACATCATCGCCTTGTAGTAAAGTGAATTTATCTTGTGGCACAATTAAATGCAAGAATCCTTTTTTCCTGCAAATAGAACAGTTGCAATCATCTGCTTTGTGTCTATCAACTATAACTTGAAAACGTACTGCGCCACAATGGCATCCACCTTGGTAAGTAGCTGATTCTGGGATATTGACTGTCATGTGATGTAGATAAATGCTAGGTTTCAGGCATGTAAATTGGCTTGTTCTTGTAACCAAGAATCTACAGGTTGTCCATCTTTGCGTCGCAATTCAATTTCTACTACCATGACTTCTTTGGAGCCTGGAGGAGCTGGTTTTTTGTGGAAAATAATTTCATAATCAGCAGGGTTATGATTACGCTCTTTCAACCATTCTTGTACTTTAGTTGTCGCGAAAAATGATTGTCCTTGTTCAAACATCTGGGTGATTTGCATTTGTAAAGAGTAAGGATTTAGACGGCCCATTTTCTACCACCTTGTTTAAGTAATGTTAAAGTTAGGACTTTGCCTTACTTTATGTTATCTGGTGTTGCTAACTTGATCAGATACATTAGTCGAATACTAACGTGAGGCGATCGCATTCCATATCTGTTCGTCAACGCAAACATCCTAGCTAACCAATACCAACATAATGAGAGAGTTCGGTAAACCTCATTACCGATAGTTTATCAAGAGTAAACAAAGTTAATCTATCTACAGAAAAAGGCTGTAAACTCATTGGTACGGCAACCTGCAATACTCAGTTGAGATTGGCGATCGCTAAAATTGAAGCAAGAAAGTGAATAAAGGAGTCACCAGGATGCACGTAACATACAATTCTGATAAGCGCAAATTGCTATCATCTCTGTGTCATGGGGCAATTTTTTTTAGTACAGCATTATTTTCGATTGGGGTTCCCATTGTCATTAACTTAATATCCGATGACCCAGTTGTGAAAAGCAATGCCAAAGAATCAATTAATTTTCACTTCAATGTTTGGTTCTGGGCAACAGTAATTGGAGTACCTATTGGGATTCTATCTTTTTTGACCTTTGGTATCGGCGGAATTTTGTTTTTCCCCGTTGTTGCTTTTGGTTTTTTACTGCACTGGGGACTAACAATTTGGGCTTTGTTAAAGTGTTTCAGCAATCCTGATCAACCTATCCGGTATCCGTTTATTTTCCGACTGTTCTAGTACTGGTTAATTTTTAGAACATAGGTGGCGTCAAAAACCATATAGTAAAAGCGATCGCTTGCTTGGATAGCATTTATCTGCTGAGTCGGGCGATTTGCTTTGTCATGTTCGCCTTCATATTATTCATTCTGTGCTAGCAAATACGTCCTTGGCTGAGATTCATATAAATCAGACTTTTTAATAATTGCATCACTTCGATGAATATTATGTTCTCTTTCGTACGTATCCCAACAGACTCTTTTGTTCTAGTTTTAGGATATTTAGTGTAATTATTAACATACTGAGCTTCATTCAGGTTAGTAATTTTCCCATAACTTAATAAAGGTTCCATTACCAAAGCAAGATGTTCACTAAAAAGTTGTAGCTGCTTGACATCGTCTTTTGTAAATTGGCGGGAACCAAAAGTACCAACATGAAGGACACCGTTTATTTGGTTTTTAAGTACCAGTGGAACACCAAGTATTGAGCGGATTCCCCTGTGACGCAGAATTGGACTCACTACTTCTATTTTTGACAAGTCGTCTACAATCGTATACTCGCCCCTAGCGGCGATTTTACCTGCAAAACCAGAACCAAGGGGAATTCGGATTCGTTCTAAAATTTCCTCTTCTAGACCAATGGTGGCATATACACCTAATTGCTGACCATTTTCTGTTGGCAAGAGAATTGTAATCGTGTCTACACTCATGAATGTGCGTATGTTCTCAAGCAACGCCCGCATCAGGTTTTCAGGAACCAAATCAGTAGGCGCAGTATCGTTGATGCTGAGGTGCTGAAAGTCCATCCAAGGACTATTATTAACCGTGCTAAGGTCTGCACTAGGTGGAATGAAAAGATCACCGCTGTCTTTGTAAATGTATTTCTGATCTGGTTCCTTACTATTGTGACTTTTGACTATCACATCAAATAAACGTAACCCGTGATTACCAATAATCCTCAGTTTTCTGACTTGAGTCTGGTTATTGTCAGTCTGAACAATGGCGCGGAACAAACAGGTACTATTTTCTCCAACGTAGTCGGTAAACTTCTGGATTTCCTCTTCACTCATTTCAAGTACAATACAATTTGATGCGTTCTCAGTGATTTTATCGGGATTGCGAGCCTCCAAAATTTTTGTTAGGTGAGCGTGCAGATACTTAGACTCATGATCGTTGAGGGAAATGCAGTTAAGTCTATGAATCAAGCGGTTTGCTTCAGAAACTTCAGAAACCTGAGTTGATGATTTGACATAGTGATCTTGGCGCGGATTCCCCTTTTGAAACCAGATTAGTAAACGGGTTAAGCTGAGAAGAAATTCATGAATCATAATTTCAAATCCATTTGAATCTGTTTCAAATTTCTATATGCTTCTAAAGGATTTAAATTTTTACTTTTGGTCACAGTATTTACTATAGCAATCCAAACTCATTAAGTGAGATACTTGGAAATAATTGGGCTAATAAAATTCACTACTCAATAAAGAAAGTCCACCTACGTGGACTTTCTTTAAATAACCAAATAAAGCAGGTTTTGGCTATTTAGCTGATATTCATAATTGCCGTAAATGAATTAAAGTTTACTTCTCGATGAGATTCTATTACTAAATATTCTCTGGAAAATTAACTTGATAGCTTATAGAATTTTCGCATTCATGTTATTTATTTTGATAATGATCTGAAGTCTTCTGAGCATATATCTTGCTGCTCTCAAGTTTGGCTGTGAGATTCTCTGACTTAACAGCAAACCGAGTCTTCACATGATCTGCCAAGCGGATTGCCAAAGCGATAATAGTCAAGGTGGGATTGGCGTAACCTCCTGTTGGGAAAACCGAACTACCTGCGATAAATAAATTCGAGATCCCGTGAACCTGACAATTTGCATCGACAACACCCTGTTTGGGGTCAATATGCATCCGCGTTGTTCCCATATTATGGTGCGTACTAAAACCCAGAACCACCGGAAGTTCTCCATCACGTTCAATCTGCAATTCACCGAAGCCTGCACGAGCAATCTCTTCTGCTAAAATTGCTTGCGATCGCTTGATGCTGCAAATGTCTATTTCGCTCCATCGATAAGTTAAATGTGCTTGAGGACAACCAAGTTTGTCAAGTTTAGTACCAAGCGTCACCCGATTATCAGGATTTGGGACTTGTTCGGTTTGGCTCAAGACTTCAAACTTGACATATCTGTCTTCGTTACCTTCGTGCTTCGACCATCCGCCATAACTCAAATCAGGGAACAAATATTCCCGTTTGATTTGATATTTATACCAATCGCTCACCAGCTCATCAATATGCGTGATCACATTACCCAAATGTTGAACAGCATTTTTGGGAAGCTGTCCACGGCGAATTGAAGAAAACAAAGTTTTTACGGAAGCCTTAGCCGCCGATTTATACTTGTGATCTCTGGGAAACAGGATAAAACTCATATTGAGTAATTGCTCACGCTGTATCACTCGTTCACTCAAGTGAAGTTTTCCCATGACTGGTACATTATTAACTCGGCGTAAATCATATAAAGCTGTCGAATTGAACATTTTTCGGCTAGAAGGATAAAGCATACCAGAGCGAAGAATCGGATGATCCATAAAAAATCTGCCGACAACATCATTCTGATTAGCTAATCCAGTCTTTTGAATTTTGTTAGATAGCAGTAACAAACGTGCATTTTCGATCCCACCTGTGGCTAAGATAAACATTTTGGCGGCTATCCAAAATTGATTACCGTCGAGACAAGCTAGGCGTACACGAGTGACATTCTTAGCTGTTTTGTCAGTCTCAATTTCTACGACGTTTGCATTTAAATAAGTAGTAATATTAGGAGATTGATCAATTTGTTGGCGATATTCCTTGGTGAAAATATCGCGAGGCCCAAACTGAAACATGCTGGTAGTTACGCGATCGCCAATGAAAGGTAACTGAGGAGATTGAGCATCCTCCCAACTCAGCGCGTCATAAGCAAAGGGGCCAAGTTTGCAGACTTCATGAGCGCGCTCGTAGTAAGGATCTAGGTAAGATTTTCTAAAAGGCCAACCACTGTATGGCACACAATCACGTTTTTCAAAGTCTATCTCGTCCAAGGTCATATGCCTCAGACCACGTTGATTTTGATTAATTTCAACATTCCAAACATTAGCATGTCCACCAAACTGACGATGACGCATATCTTGTAAGTTTGGAAAAGGCTCACCAACAGTTTCACCCTCACTTAGAGATTGCGTCTGTTGATTAAATTCTAGATCGCCACTTTCTACTAAACATACTCGAAAGTCTTGCCCAATCAATTCTCGCGCCAGTGTAATCCCCGCAGGCCCAGCACCAACAATACAAACTTCTGTTTGAATAACTTCATCTTTTGGTAACTTCCGGCTATCAATAAACATCAATGTTAATCTCCTGTTATATTTTCTAGATACCTATAGCAATATCCCTACACATAGCAATATTTTTTGGTAGGTCACTGGCGTTTTCTATCAGTCATAGTTCTTAAAGATTAATCAGAATGTAAAAATATTTTCCAAAATAGACATTTTCTCCTGATACGAAAAATACCGTTAAAGTAAAGACATGCGAACGTAACAGTATTTCTCAGCATGAGATACTGCTACCCTCTGATGGTGTGATGGATTGATTGTTTTCCAATTACATAAAATATTTTTCGTAAAAAGTTAGATATTTATGAATTTAGATGGCTTGTATGGAGGCCAATTGATATTAAGCTTATAAGTTAATTTTCTGATACTGTATTTAGAAATCAAAAAAATAGACTCATCTGTGTAAAGATATGACAAAGTTTCATCTCTCTAAAGTATGAGTTTGTCTCCAGTACGGTTCAGTTAAGGGTATCAGTGCTGATGATGCCTAAAAAACTGGAGTTTAGGCAACCTAGTCATACTTTTTGTACTCTCAAAAATTTTTTCTCACTACCCCTTGACTCTCCAGCAAGATGGAGATTTCAAAATAGGATTAGTTCATTAATTAAATAGAGTACATCAAATGACACTTCAACTTAAAGTTCCTAACATGGCTTGTTCTGCCTGTGAAGAAAGCATCACAAAAGCGGTGAAAACTGTCGATCCAGCCGCAACTGTTCAGGCTGATACCAAAACTAAGCTTGTCCAGATTGAAACTCAAGCACCAGAAGCTGCCATCACAGAAGCAATTACAGCCGCAGGTTATACCGTTAAGAGCCACTAAATTCTTTAAAAAGCAGTTCAGGACATCGTTAGGAGGTTTGACAATGGAAAACACAAATCTGAAACTGCGGGGTATGAGTTGTGCCTCTTGCGCTAAAACAATTGAAGATGCAATTCGCTCCGTCAGGGGTGTGAATGAGTGTAGCGTTAACTTCGGGACAGAGCAAGCCACTGTCACCTATGACAAGAGAAAAACTGACCCAGAAGCAATTTGCGATGCGGTAGATGCGGTGGGATACTCTGCAATACCCGTACAAGACGATGATTTATTTACCGCAGATGATGTAGAACAGCAGGCACGCCAAGCAGAAAATCGAGCGTTAGTTAGAAAAGTTTGGGTTGGCAGCATGATCAGCGCCATTCTAGTCATTGGTTCGCTACCAATGATGACAGGGTTGTCCATTCCCTTTATTCCCATGTGGATGCACAATCCTTGGTTACAGTTGGTACTGGCAACACCTGTGCTGTTTTGGTGTGGCGCATCTTTCTTTATCAATGCTTGGAAAGCTTTGAAACGTCACACGGCAACAATGGATACACTGGTGGCGATTGGTACAGGCGCCGCTTATCTGTATTCTCTCTTCCCCACCTTCTTGCCTGGGTTCTTCACTGAGCGAGGATTACCGCCTGATGTTTACTATGAAGCAGCTGTAGTTATTATCACTTTGATTTTGCTGGGACGACTGCTTGAAAATCGTGCTAAAGGACAAACTTCTGAAGCAATTCGTAAACTTGTAGGCTTGCAAGCTAAAACCGCTCGTGTGATTCGCGATCGCCAAGAGGTAGACATCCCACTCGCTGAAGTAATTGAAGGCGATATTGTTTTAGTGCGTCCGGGTGAAAAGATTCCGGTGGATGGGGAGATTATTGATGGTTCCTCGACTATTGATGAGGCCATGGTAACAGGTGAAAGTGTACCTGTGAAGAAGCAGCGGGGTGATGAAGTGATTGGAGCCACCATCAACAAAACTGGTAGCTTCAAATTCCGAGCAACACGAGTGGGTAAAGATACATTTTTAGCGCAGATTGTCAAGCTAGTGCAGCAAGCGCAAGGTTCAAAAGCACCGATTCAGCGATTAGCTGATCAAGTTACTGGCTGGTTTGTACCTGCTGTAATTGCCATTGCGATCGCCACCTTTATCATTTGGTACAACATCATGGGCAATGTGACGATGGCACTGATTACCACTGTAGGTGTGTTAATTATTGCTTGCCCGTGTGCGCTTGGCTTGGCAACGCCGACTTCGATCATGGTGGGAACAGGCAAGGGTGCAGAAAATGGTATTCTCATTAAAGGGGCAGAAAGTCTGGAACTCGCGCACAAGCTTAAGACTGTTGTTCTGGACAAAACAGGTACAATTACGCAAGGTAAGCCCACCGTCACTGATTTTGTAACCGTCAACGGTACAGTCAATAGCAACGAGCTAAATCTTCTGCGCCTTGCAGCATCTGTCGAACGCAATTCAGAACATCCTTTGGCTGAAGCAGTTGTGCAGTATGCCCAATCTCAAGGTGTGCAGTTAACTGATGCACAGGAGTTTGAAGCGATCGCTGGTAGTGGTGTGCAAGGATACGTGTCAAATCAATGGGTACAAATTGGCACCCACCGTTGGATGAATGAGTTAAGTATTAATACAGGTGCATTGCAAGAACATTGGGATCGCCTGGAGTATCTTGGTAAGACGGTCATCTGGATTGCGGTAAATAGCAAAATCCAAGGGATTATGGGCATTGCTGATGCGGTAAAACCATCTTCCGTGAACGCGATTCGAGTATTGCAAAAAATGGGATTGGAAGTAGTGATGTTGACTGGAGACAATCGCCGCACTGCCGAAGTTATTGCTCGTGAAGTGGGGATCAAGCGAGTTTTTGCTGAAGTTCGTCCGGATCAGAAAGCCGAGACTGTCGAGAAAATTCAGTTAGAAGGCAAAATTGTAGCAATGGTCGGGGATGGCATTAATGATGCACCGGCCCTGGCTCAAGCTGATGTCGGGATGGCAATTGGCACAGGAACGGATGTAGCGATCGCGGCTAGTGATATCACCCTCATCTCTGGAGATTTACACGGGATTGTCACCGCCATTCAACTTTCTCGTGCCACGATTGGCAACATTCGTCAGAATCTCTTTTTTGCCTTTATCTATAACATCGCTGGTATTCCAATTGCAGCAGGAATTCTTTTCCCCTTCTTCGGTTGGCTGCTCAGTCCAATTATTGCAGGTGCAGCAATGGCGTTTAGCTCCGTGTCAGTAGTCACGAATGCACTGCGTTTGCGTAATTTCCGAACCAAAACAATTGGTTGAATAAATCACAAGGAGTAGAAACGATGCTCAAGAAAGTAACATTTTTTGCAACTTTAGCAGGATTTGGATTTTTGCTAGGAGCTATTTTTGGCGCGTTAGCGTAGCTTGCAATCTAGTTACATTCGCCAACGGAGACGTTTAAATAATGAACAAAATAGCAATCATTGGCAGTGTTGCGAGTTTGGGATTGATATTTGGAATTGCTTCTAACAAAGCAGTTGCACAAATGTCCCACGAACAGATGCAACCATCTCAAACACAGCAAACAAGTCAGTTCCGTCGCATCGAACAACCCATATGGGCAAAAGCAGCCGTTACTGCTGGTGGATTAGGATTGATAGGACTGGAGTTATGGTGGTTTCTGCTGAGTAAGCCAAAATCGCAAAAAGCACAATCAAAGCAGGGCGTCCAGGAGGTAACAATTACGGTTGATGGTGGGTATGAACCAAGCCAAGTTGTAGTTAATGCAGATCAAAGAGTGCGGCTCAACTTCTACCGCAAAGACCCCAGCAGTTGCCTTGAAGAAATCCGATTTCCTGATTTGCACATTGCCCAAGAGCTACCCCTAAACCAGGTTACTACGATTGAGTTCACTCCCAAGCAACCAGGAACTTACACCTTTACCTGCGGCATGAATATGTTTCGCGGTGTGATTGAAGTAGAGCCATCCAACACTCTTCGCACACAGCAGTTTTCTACGCAGATTTCAGCATGAAAACCGAGAGCATCTGCGCCCAGCATTAGATTTATAACTAGCAAGCAACACCTTTGTCTAGAATACCTTCCCCAACGCTGGGCACACTTTCTTGTACAAATTTCTAATACAAATGAGAGAGATACAGAGTTAAAGTAAAACTAAATGATAAAATTGCAGCAATCGAATACCAAATCGAACAGCTACAAGTATTGAAGTTAGAGTTAGAAGGACTGCTTTCAGGCTGGGAAAGAGTTTCTGAAATACTTGAAAATACCATCTGTCCAATTATCGATCCAACTTAAAAAATCAATTCTGTAATGAGCAGGATAATCTGCAATTTTTGATTCTCAAATAGCTTGATTCTCTAGTTAACTAGAGAGCTTAATATGCTCCCAGTTGTAAGGTGGCTCTACCACTATATAGCTAGATACTGACCTTACAAAAGATGAGACTAACCCCAATACGGTTCAGTTAAGAAGAAATGTAGGTTGGGTTGAGTGCAAGCGAAACCCAACAAAGCCTTGATAATGTTGGGTTACTCTGCGAGAAGCCGCGCAGGGCGCGTCTACGTTCCTCAAACGCCAGGTGCTACAACTC
>NZ_JBHFLM010000147.1:0-5659 GCF_041928655.1 Pelatocladus sp. BLCC-F211
TGAGGGGGCGACGAAATAAGCTAAAACATAGACTCGATAAGCTTCATAGCCCTTAAACCCTGTTGATAATATTTACGTTTATTACGATTAATTCTCATTAATTCGGTTACTAACCCCACACAAATATCTTTGAAATTGACCTGAAGGGGTGACAAAGAAGCTACAAAGCAGACTGGATAAGAGACGATGAGTAATGAACTCATTTAAGGATATGAGTAGGAGCCTAATGCGATCGCTCACCTCATCACCATCTTCAAATGTTCCATCTGCGAATGCTGCCAGCCTGAGCTAATTGCCTTGGGCATTAAGAGCCACCGACTAAAAGCCAAGTCAAAAGCTCGTTTGTTCACCTTCTCCTGAGTTTGTGGTTTTTGGTACTGCTGAACAATCTCTTCAACCCCTAGCAGTTGGTTGACTTCGACTATCTGGGAATATTTAGTCATCTTTCATGTAACTCCCGCTAGTGCGATCGCATCCTCAAAATTTGTCCTAAACTAGGACAACAAAAGCAACATAAAAAGCTTACACCCGTGTCTAAAATTATCGCCATCTTCAACCAAGCAGGTGGTGTGATGAAAACAAGCCTCACCATGAACTTGGGCTACCAACTGCACCTGAATCAACGCAAAGTTCTCCTTGTTGACATAGACCCACAGGCATCACTCACCACGTTTATGGGTTTAGAACCCCACGAACTAGAAGCAATTGTTGGTGGTTCAATTCTCAACGAAGAAACACAGTTGCCAATTCATCACAACCTGCATGGCATGGATTTAATTCCAGCCAATATTACCCTGAGCGCCGTTGAGCTACAACTTGCTTCTGTGATGGCAAGAGAAGTAAGACTTCATAAGGCTCTAGAACCTGTTTTAAATCAATATGATTTTATCCTGATTGACTGTCCCCCATCTTTGGGAGTTCTCAGTATTTTGAGCTTGAGCGCTGCAACTCATGTTCTTATCCCCATTCAAACCCACTTCAAAGCCTTTAAAGGTACAGAATTACTGCTAGACACAATTAAACAGGTAAAAAAACACGTCAATCCCAAACTAGCAATTGCTGGAATTGTCCCCACCCTCTACAGCAATGCCAGCCAAGACAAAGTTATTCTAGAAGCACTGCAACAGCAGTTATCATCACTCGCCCCTGTTTTTGATCCTATTGGTCGCGCTACCGCGTTTGCTGATGCGGCTATGAATCGCCAACCACTAGCTGTTTATGCCCCCAAACATCCAGCAGTCGCGGTGTTAAATAAGATTGCTCAAGGGATGGAGAAGCTGTAATGTCTAAAAAACGCCTAGAAGCGCCAAAGATGCGTGGTGTTGAAGATTTGCTCACTATGGATGTAGAACCAAACCAAACTACCACGGCTCCCATCAACAAAATCCAAACCTCAAGCAACCAACCGCGCCGCTACTTTGACCCAAACAAAATGGCGCAATTGGTTCAATCTGTAAAAGAACACGGCATTTTAGAACCACTGCTCGTTCGTCCACTTAATAGTGATGAATACGAACTCATTGCTGGAGAAAGAAGGCTAAAAGCAGCAGTGTCAGCCGGACTAACTGAAGTCCCCATTATTATTAAAAACTTTACTGATAAACAAGCCCTGCAAGTAGCCCTACTGGAAAACCTCCAACGTGAAGACCTCAACCCAGTTGAAGAAACTGAAGGGATATTAGAATTACTCAGCATTGAGCTTGATGTCACCACCGATGAAGTAGTATCAATCCTCAACCAAGCAGCTAACGCCAAAAAACGAAATTTGGAGTTGACGGAAAACGTTTTCCGTCAGCTAGAAAAAGTCGAATCTCTCTTGGCTGGTATCGGTAGATTTAACGCCCAAAGCTTTCGTACTAGCCGCCTACCACTGCTCAATCTGCCTGCTGATGTTTTAGAAGTCCTGCGTTCTGGTCAACTTGAATACACCAAAGCACGAGCGATCGCACGGGTCACGGATTCAGAAACTAGAAAAGAACTCCTAGAGAATGCTCTAGCCTACAATCTCTCGTTAAATGAGATTAAGCGCAAAATCAAGGAAATTGAGCAGCAAGTTAAGCCAGAAAACCCATCAATCAAAGAGCAAGTTGATAGTACATTGCGTCGGTTAAAACAGTCTAAAGTGTTGGATGACCCCAAGAAAAAAGCCAAGGTAGAAAAGCTGCTATCACAATTAGAAGCATTGATGAATACTGACAGCGAAGTGAAATAATGTGGTGCTATTGCTCCTAAAATCACTTTACTATTTGAATTTTTGGAATTTTTAGGATAGTAACAGGTTCTTCGATTTGGGTGTGCGATCGCATTCCCTCTACTCTTTGTTAAGCCTTAGTATCTTCATGACTTGTTAGTTTCGACAAAGCACCCGCCGCCACATCTGTTCCATCACCCTCACCCAACCAAAAAACCGGAAGTCCCTTAATGAAAGCCCCTGTTTCCTTTAAACCCAAATATCAGAGGTGGAATCGCCACCAGGGTAGCGCATCTCATGAGCGCGAGATGGACCAGCTGGTTCT
Source organism: Pelatocladus sp. BLCC-F211 (assembly GCF_041928655.1). Lineage (NCBI taxonomy): Bacteria > Bacillati > Cyanobacteriota > Cyanophyceae > Nostocales > Hapalosiphonaceae > Pelatocladus > Pelatocladus sp. BLCC-F211. The sequence continues at coordinate 2,517 of NZ_JBHFLM010000147.1, forward strand.
TTGCCAAAGTCAACGTAAAAATTTTCGTTGATTTTCATCCCGCCGTTTTCAGTATCGCAGTCAATTTGCAACAAATATGAACCAGTCTTCGACAAGTCAGGATAAAACTGATTATCCCAAGTGCTAAACAGCGAATTCGTCACATAAAGCCGCTTACCGTCGAGACTCAGCTGAAGCATTTGCGGTCCACCAGCTAGCTTTTTGCCCTGAACTTCGCCGCTTTTACCCAGCAAACCACCGCACCAAACCTGACCAGTGAGTTTGGGATGGGCGGGATCGCTGATATCGTATTGGCGAATATCTCCATGCAACCAGTTGGAAAAGTAGATATAGCGATCGCACATTGAAATCAATATATCAGTAATTAACGATGGCACAGGGATAGGCCAGCCTTGGACTTCCACTGATGGCACATCAATTACTTTCTCAACTTGCCAATGACCGTTAGATTTGTGCCAATGCCAAACATTGCTGCCCAGTGCTGCACCGACAAATCCATGAGTGCTATCAGGATGATGATGGAAGCGCACTTCTAAGGGAATTAATCCTTCCTCACCCAAGTCCACACTCTGGATAATCTCGTGTTTCGACCAATCCCAAAAATGCAACTGCTGTCCATAATTTCCAGCTGCCACATCGTTGAGGTCAAAACCGGGATAGTAGGTTTTGGGTGCGGCCCACTCGCTACTAACCATGACGTTGTGACGTGGCTGATACCAGAAGTCATAGTTAAAGCGCATGGCGTCAGCTTTGTGTTCCCAGCGTCCAGCAATGTCAAACTTCTCATCCAGCAACAAAAAGCCACCAGGTCCATTGCCCTCGCTGTCGCCCAGCATGGAAATCATGATTTTACCATCTGCTAGGCAGTGTACTGTATGTGGGGCGGTCAAGTTGGTTTTGTCTTTGATTTCTTCTGGTTCAATAACTTTGTGTAGTTTTGGCGCTTTCGCATCTGCTGTGTCAACAATGTAAATTCGGCTAGACCGTTGACCGGGAATCACCATGAAGCGCCGGGATTTACTGCTATCGCCGTGACAAGAACTGCAAGCATTCCAGCCAAAATGATGCAACTCATCGCCAATATAAGGCATTGGTAGGCGATGAATCACTTGGGAGTAAGTCGGGGAATTGGGTTTAACATCTACAGTTGCCAAATAATCCGGTGCGTCGATTCCCGTACCTGTGTAGAGTGCAATTGTATACAGCATATTTTCGCGTTCTGCCTTGATAGCCGCTTCTGGGGAAGCGTAGCCAGGTCCGCAGCAAGTATGAGTCATATTTTTCTACCTCGAACCATCTGTGAAAAGTGGGAATTGCCAGAAATTTTGCACAAACTACGATACAGTTTGAAACTTTGTGCGCGTTGGGCATTTTCCGCCCGAGGATTGGCCTTGTTTGTGCTTCTACTACCAGGGCTATTTCATTCTAAATAAGTCCTTGAGTATGCCAGGGCAAACGTATCTAAAATTCACAAAACGCGCTCTGACAAAAAACGGAACTTGTATCGTACCAAGGATTCCGATTGGTGGATATTTAGACAGTTCATAATCAAATGCCACAGCCCCCTAACAATTTCTTCGGGGGTAGCCGTGCCATCGATTACTAGGAGTGCGATCGCCTATATGCATACGTCAAGCAACCCAGGCGCGTAAGTCCTGGAGTTGCCTAACTATTTAGGGTGGTAGAAAGCCCTGATACTCGCTTACTAAAAAAGCTTGCAGATTATGATTTGCAAGCTTTAATTAATGGCGTAACCTAACCGAACGGATTAGATAAGCCACAGCAAAAGTTGCTGCGATCGCAATAAATCCATACTGAAAATACTGGTTCGAGTCATTATAAGGAATAACGAACGTTACGCCTGTAGGCTGAACCTGAATCACAGCAACTTCGTTATCCCAATTAGAAGTAACGGGTGTTATAGTTGCTGGTTGGGATTGATACGCAATATGTTGCTGTGATGGAACTTCTGGATTTTTCATTTAACTAGTTTGCCTCCTTGGCAATGTATAGGATTTAGCTCGGAATTAAGGCACGAGCAGGGGGCAAACTACAGAAGTACGACCAAATACTCAAATACTCGCCTCACCATACCTAGTGTTTAAATCCTCACTAGTCAATAAGCATAGCAAAACATCCTCAGTAGCGTCAAGCCATGAGGAGCAGCTAATAAACTATATTAATATCAGCATTACTTATAAGAAGAACTCTTTTCGCAAAGCAAGGCTAATATTTGAGTATTTGGTCGTATACGACTATTAGTATGACAATTTTGTACTGATGTGTCAACACATATTATGTTCTGACTTTTCCCGTTAAGTCCCTCTAGTAGGCTGCCAACCCTCACAGAGGTCATGCAATCTTAACCAGCCTCGCCACAGTACCTGGATGCCATAAAATTCTGTAAGTGACTTACAACTGGACTTTAGACTAAAAAGCAGTCGTAATGGAAACGTTTCCATCACCAGTAAACCAAAAAGATCGCATCCTAATTTTTGAAGTTTCATGAATGTGACATTCATGAAATGCGATCGCATCCCTTCTGGTCAGTTAGCGTAACGTTATTCTAACTAAATCGGTGGGAGAAATTTTAATCAAGTAACTTGTTTATAAATTTCATGTTTCCAACTAATCCGACTTAACCCAATCGGTGTGAGTCAATGTCATTTACTCAATTTTCAGTCAATGTCATTGTTTCCACCCAATCGGTGTGAGTTGCCTTGGTAGTGGAAACGTTTCCACTACCAGAATAAACGTTTCCAACTAATCTGACTTAACCCAATCGGTGTGATCTGTTTTTTTCAAAATAACCAAGTGACTTGGTTAAAATGTTTCCAACTAATTTGGCAGGACTCCCCAGGTTTTAGCCCCGCTTCGCTCTGCCAAACATCAAGCAAATTAAAATATTAGAGCGATCGCATCTCCTACCAAAGCTTTCCGGTCATGCCCAACACCAGCAGACAATGCTACTAATCATACAAATTAGCCAAGCAAAATTACTTACTGTACGTTCGCTCATTTTTGAAGGGAGAGAGGAATTAATGCCTTGCTGTCCAAGGAAACAACGTGATTGTGGAGCTGATTGTAGTTGTACCGTGTAATACTTGGGAAAAGCTTCGGGAGATCAACGGTGTATTACATGG
>NZ_JBHFLM010000148.1:0-95547 GCF_041928655.1 Pelatocladus sp. BLCC-F211
TAGTACTGATTTTCGCAGGGTTTGTTGTTCTTCTTGTTCTTGTGCTTCTTGATATTCTGCGATCGCTTGAGTATCTACTAAGTTTACCCGGTTATCGCTGTCATCAGTGAGGATCTCTTCTGAGACTAGTCTCACCATATCCCCACCAGGTACTTGGGTTAAGCCACCACGCTGGGTACGACGTAAATAATTGACAAATCGATAAACTAGCAGAGGTTGATTACGTACTGGTCGCAGGCAATATTCCTCTACACTGGCAAATAGCAGGGCGCTGCGTAAGCGCGGATCGGTGGTAAATTCCGAGATAAAAGCCATTTGCTGTTGCATGTAATTATCGCTTTGCAGCAATTCTTGAATGACTTCTTGCAAGACATCCAAAACCGAGCGTTGGCGATCGCGACTCAGAGCCACCCATGTCTGAATTTTATTTCGTAATGTGACTAGACTTCCCAAGCGAGTCAATAAATTCTTATAAGCAACTTCTTGTCCTTTACCCAGATAACGTTGATTTAAAATCTTCCAGCGATATTCCATCACTTGTCTAGCAATATCTAATTGTTGTGGATCTTCAAATCGCTGTTGATTGCTGCCTAATAGCCAGCGAACAATGCTTTCTTTATTAGCTATAGGTTGTTCTGGACACTCAACTTCTAGACGCTTGTGCCAAAATTGTGATACTTCATCCGCTCCAGAAGTAAGATTGCGCTCCTCGAAACCCCTTGTCGTGATAGCAACTGCGTACTCGTCGTATCCATACCCAACAGCAATATTTCCTTCTACTACTTCCGCATTAAATACTCTACGTTGTCTATACTGTGAGGTTTTGATTTTTTGTTCTTGAGGTACAACTTGCACATTCTGTACAGGGATACCCAATATCTCAGTCAGTTTACCCTCTCTAAAAAGAGCTAAAATCTTCTCGTACCCATCTTCAGAGCCTTCCAAAGTAATTTTTATACTACCTGCTTCAATTTTCCGCAATTTTAAGGAAGCATCTCCCGAAATTTGACATAAATACTCATAAATAGCGTCTAACTGTTTCTTATCAAAATCATCGATTGTAGCTTCTAATACAATTGACCATCTAACTTTAGCTTTAGACTCATTTTCTTTTTCACATAGAAGAACAGGAGTTAAATGTTCTGGAATACCTTGTAATTGAATTTCCACACAACCAAACTTGTAAGCTTCTTCAATTGGACGATTAGCACCAAGCGCTTTATAAAATCCCACAGCAAATGCGATCGCTGATCGCTGCTTTATCCCCAATAGCTTGGTTCATACCGATAACATACTTGATATGCTTAACAATTGCCTCTGCCTGTATTTTTGAATAACAAGCATTTAAAATGACACAACTAACTTGTTTCTGTACAAGTTCAAATAATGCAGCCAGAGCATGAGATGTGACGGGCTTAATTTTTCCCAATTCATCTTCAAAACAAAGCTCTCCAGTACTCTTAGCATGACCAGAAAAATGTACAATGTGAGGCTCAATATCCAGTAATGCTTGGCTAATATCACCCGGACGTATTGACGTTCTTTGTTCTAGCCAAAATTGATCTCGATATTTTGCTAGTTGTAATCTTTCTTGAATATCTCGGAATTCCTGTCCTAAGCGTAATCGCGAAGCATCACTAGGATCAGAAGCTAAAAACAGAATTTTGATTCGATGATCATTGCTCATTCATTGTTGTACAAATCCTGGTGCTTACTAATATAGCTTCTCAACAGGTACTCGTATTATGTCCTTATTTTGTGACATTTAAGCCTCAACATATTCACAAAGAGTTGTCGGTTCAGGTATTGGTAAACCGTCTTCGCGTAAGCCTTCCAAATGAAAAGTTATAGCTTCTCTCATCTGTTCCTCTACTTCTTCAAGAGTTAAACCTGTCGCTACACACCCAGGTAAATCTGGAACATAGGCAGAATAATTACCATCTGCTTTTTCAATCACAATTGCATAACGCATTAATTTTCTTCCTTAAATCAGTGAACAGTACCAGCCGCAGAAATCATCGGCGTATGGTGGGAGACTGTTACCTACCACCAATTGCTGGGGGACTTAAACCCAAGGATTTCACTGATAACTGATAACTGTTAAACATCCAACCCCACTACCGTTAACTGCGGCGGATGTTCAACCATAAACTGATAATAAATCTCCTGTTTTCCCTGAGCAGAAATTATCACATCCCATTCCAATATCCCCATTTCGCCTAATTGAATTTGGGGATTACTGCGAGTTAGACGGACTTTAATTTGTTCATTCCGACTAATTGGTAATTGTTCAGTCAATTTTAAATTCGCTGGTTGGTTGAGCAAATTAGTAATTATTAACCGATAAGCATAAATAATTCTGCGGTTACTACCAATTAATTTTTTCTCAACTTGCCGTTCAACTAACTCACGCTCAATTTTCAAACCTTCGTCAATACCTAAGTTAACTTTAAACTCTTGTCCTGGCGCAATATTTTCCAGCTGAGTACTACCCACAAAAATATTGTCACGGTAAACATTTGCTTTACCAGGTAACAAAGTCGCACCCTCAGAGTTATTTTTTACCTTTGCTTGCAAATAAGCAAAACTCACTAGGCGCGGCATTACTATGTAATTAAAACTACATGGAAAATCGTCATTAAAGATTGTAGTTTTGTGGGGTGTGCCATCACTAGGTATATTCCCGCTACTACTCAGTTTAAAAGTAACTACACTCCCTTCTCTAGATACTTCTGCTACCACAGTTTCAGCTGGTATGTCTGCTTGTACTTCTGCACTTGCTGGTGCGGGAGTTGGCATAGCAGTATCTGCTTCCGCAGCACCTAACTGATTCCTAGCACGCATCGGTACTGCTGTCATTACGTAACTTTGTGGCATGAGACGAGGTATGTCAATATACCAAGGTTGTAATTTGGGTGGGAGTGTACCTAGTCCTGGTTTAGCAGTAGAAAGGGTAAGAGCTACACCCAGCCAATCTTCACCTGTGCTTTGTGTTACTTCTGCTAGATAACCGAGATTGACAACATTGCTGTTACTGCTTACCCGTAGATCATACAGAGGAGTCCAACTCGCACGACTCACCAGGTAAGATACTTCGAGTTCAAATTCGCCTGCACCCGCAGGTTCTACACCTACACTCAAGCTTAAACTTTCTTTGGGATGGGGTGTTTGGATAGTTTGTAATTGCTGGCGGAGTGCTTGTAATTGCTTGTCTAATTCTTTCTGACGAGTTTTGCACTCGGTTGTGGCGATCGCATACTCACTATACTGACTTCCGATAAAGTTAAGAAAATCCAATGTCTCGCTCAGATTGAGATTTTTCCGCGCCAGACTAATCGAAAATTGTTCTTCTGTTTTCTCGCGCAAACCTTGGATAAAACTAGACTGTAACGCCAAAGAATCAATTTGGGCTTGTAGATGTTGCCACTCTAATTCTAACTGTTGAATCTGCTGAGTCAGGTGAGCAACTTTTGCTGCTACGGGTTCAGTAGAAAACATGCGATCGCACTTCACTTCCAGCAAGCGTACTGCGACTTTTCCCTTACCACTAACTCTGACAGACTCTGTTTCGACAATCTCCGGCAGTGGAGTAATGACTAATTCTTTTTCTTGTCCTGTTAAGGATACTAAACCTCTTCTTGTTACCAAAGCTTTGTCAGAGTACACCGTTACTGCCACAATCTGACTTGCTACGATTTTTCGCACAGATGGTATTTCTGGGTTCTCCACTGCCAGTTTCCCCCTATGTTTTTATATGGAGACTTTAGCTCGGTAGCTAATACTCTGTCAAAGCAAGTTTCCTGGGGTCGTAGTGAGCGCTTAAGCGCTCATAAAGGACTAAAGTCCTCACTACAAACCCCTCAAAGCTAGGTTGCCAGACTACTAGTATTTACTTCAAATCTTTGTTACTTCAATGTGAAAGAAGTCAAAGTTGAGACATTACATCTTTAGCTGCTTCTAGTGTTCTGTCAATATCTTCTTCTGTGTGAGCAAAAGAAGTAAAGCCAGCTTCAAATTGTGATGGTGCTAAGTAAATACCATGCTCTAACATCCCGCGATGGAAGCGAGCAAATTTAGCCAAATCTGATTTTTTGGCATCTTCGTAGTTATGAACAGGGCCAGCAGTAAAGAACAGACCAAACATAGCACTGATGGAACCGCCACAAGCTGGATGACCAGTTTCTTGGGCAACTTGCAACAAACCATTTGCGAGTTTCTTGGTAATCTGCTCTAAGTACTCGTAAGTACCAGCTTTTTGCAGTAATTCCAGGGTCTTAATACCAGCAGTCATAGCTAGGGGATTACCAGACAGAGTCCCCGCTTGATACATTGGCCCAGCAGGAGCAACCATTGACATGATATCTCGACGACCACCATAAGCTCCGACGGGTAAACCACCACCAATTACTTTACCTAAAGTTGTGAGATCCGGGGTAATACCAAACTTCTCTTGAGCGCCACCATAGGCGATGCGGAAACCTGTCATGACCTCATCAAATACCAATAAAGCGCCGTGTTCGTGGGTAAGTTCCCGTAATCCTTCTAAGAATCCAGTATCGGGAGGAATAAAGCCAGCATTACCCACCACTGGTTCCAAAATTACTCCAGCAATTTGGTCGCGGTTTTCTTCAAATAAAGCTTTCACGGCTTCCAAATCATTGAAAGGTGCAGTTAGGGTACTACTAGTTACTGATTTGGGAACACCTGGAGAATCTGGTAAACCCAGGGTAGCCACACCTGAACCTGCTTTTACCAAAAACATGTCAGCATGGCCGTGGTAGCAACCTTCAAACTTGATGATTTTTTCACGTCCAGTGAAAGCCCGCATTAATCGCAACACTGCCATACAGGCTTCGGTGCCAGAGTTAACAAATCTTACCATTTCAATGCTAGGAACAGCATCAATGACCATTTCTGCCAAGACGTTTTCTAGCACACAAGGCGCACCGAAACTAGTGCCTTTTTCTAAGGCTTCATGCAACGCTGCAATTACTTCTGGGTGAGCATGACCACAAATAGCTGGTCCCCAAGTACCGACATAATCGATGTATTGATTGCCATCGATATCCCAAATGTATGCGCCTTTAACGTGGTCGAATACAATTGGTTGTCCTCCCACAGATTTGAAGGCGCGAACAGGGGAATTTACCCCTCCCGGCATCAGGTTTTGGGCAGCCGCGAAAATTTCTTGTGATTTTGTTGTTTTAATTGTTGTATTAACCAAGGTTCTCTCCTCAACAGTGGGAAATAATTAAAGCTCTATCTTGGGATAGGGGTGAAGTTTTCTCAGAACTTCTATCGTATAAAATTACCTGAACCAGGAAAATAACAATATGTTATACAAGTCCAATCAAGACTTGCCTGTAGAGATTCGCACTCGCTTATCCGAGGCATACCAAGATGTTTACCGAGCAGCTTATAATTCGGCAATTCATTGGTATGGTGAGGCTACAAAGGCTCATCAAGTTGCTTTAAGTGCTGTTAAAATGCAGTCTGCTATGCATAAAAGTTATGTGATCTAAGTCTGGATAGAAAAAATCTTCAGACAAAAAGTGCCAGTTGCCCTCTTTAGAATGGTATCGTGAACCCATGAATCATTCTCGCTTTTTTTGAAGCACCTGGTATGTTTTTTTCTGCGAGCAATTCTCAACACCAAGTCATCCCTGTTGATCAAATTCGCTACGATGATCGCGGTCTTGTCCCGGCTATTGTCCAAGACTATCTAGATGGTACTGTTTTAATGATGGGGTGGATGAATCGGGAGTCCCTACAAAAAACTTTAGAAACAAGAGAAACTTGGTTTTGGAGTCGTTCCCGTGAGGAGTTATGGCATAAGGGAGAGACTTCTGGCCACATTCAGAAAGTGCAAAGTCTTCGTTACGACTGTGATAGTGATGCACTACTGATTGGAGTTGAGCAGGTAGGAGATATAGCCTGCCATACTGGTGAGCGTAGTTGTTTTCATCAGGTAGAAGGAAATATCACTCCACCACCTGCGGATACTTTATCACAAGTATTTGCTGTGATTTGCGATCGCCGTGATCAACCCCAGGAAAGTTCATACACTTGTAAACTATTGGCTGGTGGTGATAATAAGATTTTGAAAAAAATTGGCGAGGAAAGCGCAGAGGTCGTCATGGCGTTTAAAGATGATGACCATGATGCGATCGCATCAGAGGTTGCAGATTTGTTCTACCATACCCTTGTCGCTCTTGCTCACCATCAAGTTGATTTGAAATCAGTATATCGCAAGTTGCAGGAGCGTCGGCGCTAATTTATATGTATTTATTTATATGGTTATGAACAGTTCGTTTAACTAAAAATCAATTTTGAATTTTTAACGTGTAGGGGTGTAAGGGCAGTAAAAATCCTTACACCCTAATTGCGCTGATGAACAATTACTAAAAACTAATCAATGAAATAAAGTAATCTAATCTTTTTGTAATTCTTATTATTCTCGGAAATTTTCCTCACTGATTCCACAGAGTTTCCACAGGCTATTTCCTAGTTTTCCACAGATAATTTACGATGATATCGGCTTTTGACCCTTGATTGGGGATTGTTTGTTTACAACTGTCAGAGATATTTAAGACTGAGTTTAAGTTAAGAAACATTACAAAAATGACTTAAAAGTCCTATACTTTCGTAAGTATGTATTTTTCATAAACTGATTCGTAATATTTCGCAGCATTGACAACCCCACCCCCTTTTGACGCAAAATGATGCGGCTTACCTTTTTAGTCTGCTCGGATATCTGTACTACAGAATTGTTGACAGACAAAGAAAGGGACTACACACTCTCATCCTGTGGCTATAACTCAAAACAAGATTTCCTAGTCAATGGACACCGCCAAGGAGAAAAACCTCATGAATACGACTGTTAGCATCTTTACAGAAATTCCTGAAACACTACACGAATCTCTCAAAACCTACTTAGAAAAGCATCCTGATTGGGATCAAAACCGGGTCTTAACGGCGGCGCTGTCATTGTTTTTACTCCAAAATGGAGATAGCGATCGCCATGCTGCTCGTGTATACTTGGAAACCTTATTTCATCACTGCTAAATATCTATACTGTGTACTAAATTATGCCTAAAAGCTAATTTAGTAGACATCTTGAGTCATGGGTGTTTCGATTAGCAGTGCAATTAAGTGGACAATGTTCTTTACCATCACATTTAACACTTACTATCCTAAGTAGCCAAATTTTCGTGAACATGAAGCGGCCATTGCTTTAGGGTAAGCATCAAAATCAAAAAATCAAGCAAAATTGTATGACATTTCGAGTAGTTGCTCTAGGTCGCGCAACTACTGATATTAAGAATGGGATGTAAGCAAAACTAATCTTCGTAAACTCTTTGATTACAGCTTTGTAAATATTCAGTCAATTCAAGTGCGGCTCGAAACAATATCGTCAACCGTACTTGGATGTAGCTATCTACCGAAAGTAAAGATAAATTAAATTGTCGAGCGGCTTGCGCCGCTCAAAGTTTGTATTTGTCTTTTGTTGGTTATTGGTTGTTATTACTAACAACTAATGACCATTGACCAATGACTACTGTGGTTTATCTGGCTGCTGAGATTGAGGAGGACATTCAAATTTGTAGCCAACACCACGTACAGTCTGAATTAATGCTGGCTGGCTAGCATCAACTTCTATTTTCTTGCGAATTTGACCTATGTGTACATCTACAACCCGTTGGTCGCCGACGTATTCATAATCCCAGACTTCTTGGATTAGTTCAGCTCTTCGCCAAACTCGACCTGGATGACTAGCCAAAAAATGCAACAAATCGAACTCCAAAGCGGTTAGGGGTACTGGTTCATGATTGAGTGTTACCTCTCGCCGCACCGGATCGATCATCAATTTTTCAAATATCAGACGTTTCTGTTCTGCTGTGGTTACAACCCGTTGACGCCGCAAAATAGCTGCGACTCTGACTTCAAGTTCTCCCAAACCAAATGGTTTGGTGAGATAGTCATCAGCACCTTTAGAAAAGCCGCGAATCTTGTCAGCTTCATCTGCACGGCTGGTTAACATCAGAACAAAAACGCCATTGCGGCTTTGCATTTCTTGACAGAGGTTGAAGCCGATCACGTCTGGTAAATTAACATCCAAAATGACCAAATCTGGATTAAATTGCTCAAACAGAGCTAGAGCAGTCTTACCATCTTCAGCAGCCTCCACCTGATAGTTCTGCTTCATCAAAAAGCGTTGGATTAAATTCCGTACCGCAGGGTCGTCATCAACAACAAGAATCTTGGCGGGAGCCATGACCATCACTTTACACAAAAATTTATTAGGATAAACATACAGGTTGCGTTAAAAACGCATTTCCTGCTCAGAACAAAATAAAATCTACAAGGCTAAGGCACAAATTTCCTGAATGATCCAAATATTAGTTTAATCAGGATTTTCGACTACTAGAGTGCGAATTTTAAATTATCATGCCACCCTGAACAGTTTTAGGCTAATAGCTGTTAACCTTGGTTGTAGTAAGTAGATGCTCTTACGTGAGCCGCAACCCCTAGTAAAATAAGATACTTATGTATCCTTTTTACTTAGTAATTTCAACGCTATTAATTTTAAATCTATATGCGGCTTTATGGTACAAGGGAATGTAAGGCTTCCTAATTCAAACTTAATCAAGGTACAGTCAACAACCAAATTGGAAAGGGAAAAGGTATTTTTTTCATAAAATAAAGGCTTGTAGGTATTTTTAACTCAAATTCTAGAGTAGAGCGAGAATTTGTGAACGACATGAGGGGATACACGGAGTTATAACAATATGTTAAAGTGTCTATAGTTAAAAGTACCAGGTCGATTCTGCTTACACATGCTACGATTCAGGTATGATATATAATAAATCGACCGAAACATTGGTTTCGACCGACACAAAATCTCAAGTTATTTTTTTGTAAATAAATATTGCTGCCGAGTCAGGCTAAACCAACAAACTCACCATGAGCGAGCAAAGTCCCTACGAAAAACTTGGGGTATCTGAAGAAGCTAGCTTCGATGAAATTCAAGATGTTCGTAATCGCCTCTTGCAGCAACATAGCGGCGACAGCAAGCGTCTAGAAGTCATCGAAACGGCTTACGATGCGATTTTGATGGATCGCTTGCGGATGCGCCAAGAAGGAAAGATTAAAGTACCAGAACGCATCCGATTTCCAGAACGCCTTGTCCAAGCACCTCCTAAAGAAACTCCCGCGCCTCGCGAAAAGTCGCCTGTATGGCTGCAAAATTTTCTGGATAAACCAACACCAGCAGATGTAATTTTACCTGGTGCTTGGTATCTGGGTTTAAGTGCCATCAGTGTGTTTTACCCAGGTGGAGGCGATCAAGTTTTACAGATGGCGTTAGTGGTTGGTGTAGGTATTAGTATTTACTTTATCAATCGTAAAGAAGGTAAATTTGGTCGAGCAGTTTTATTTATTCTAGTTGGTCTAATTACTGGTTTAATTGCTGGAGGAATAATTGCTAATTTGGTATTGCCACAAATACAGCAGTTTGTGAGTCTGACACCAAATCAGTTTTCTACGGTGGTAACTTTTGTTTTATTGTGGTTGATTACTAGTTTCCTTAAGTAATAACTCGAAACAGGGAGAAGGAAAAAGGAGAATGGTCAAATGTGATCAAAAAACTCCTTTAACCTTTAACCCCGACCTAATGAATCAGCAATTACCTAGTTCCTGTTGGTTGTAAAGCTTGCTCTAAAACTAAATCAACAGCTGCACTGAAATTCTTAACAATGAAATCTGGCTGATAAAATTCCAGTTGGGCGCGATCGCGGATACCACTCTCTACAGCAATAGCCTTTATACCATGCTTTTTCGCAGCAGTGATATCAGCTTCTGTATCTCCTACCATCCATGTATCTGTAGCGGCTGGTAGTTCTTTTAATGCTCGTGCCATTAATAAAGGTTTATCATCAATGTCACGGGTTTTTACATAATCATTACTCAAACAATAACAGCGATTCTCTGGGAAAAATTTACTTAAATCATATTGTTGGAAAGCATAATCTAGCTCTTTGACTCGGCGCATAGTCATAACCGCTAAATCAACGCCAGCTTCTTGAAGTTTTAACAAAGTATCCACAGCACCAACCGCTAGGTGATCGTACTGGAAATAAGGCTCTGTATGTACCGTATTTCGCCGCAGCTTGGAAAACTCTTGTGCTTGTAATTCATCTAAACCAGAAGCCATAGCAATTTGGGTTTCACTGATGCGCGATCGCTTCATTTGCCAAAATTCTGCTTTTGAAAGTTCTCGCACTGGTTGAGATGGACGGCGGATTTCCTGTAAGCAGAACTGATACACACGGTAGTATCGTTCTGAAACATCCATAATTGGACCGTCAAAGTCTGTAATAATTCTTAACATTCTGTTAAAAAAATAATAATTAATTTATCTTTACACTAGCCCAGATTTAACCGTGTTTGAGTTTTAAATATTTAATGAATGAGTTTTGGATTACTAATCAGATGTAGATTTGCGAGCAGCTTCTAAATAAAAAAACTTTACCGTAATAGTGAAACTGAAAATTTAAGTTCACCAGCTGCTTAGAATCATGTGTAGTGACTTTTTTGGGGCTTGTATCAAACATAGCCCCAATTCCAGTTTCTTGCTTCTATAAAGTATTAATTAATCCATAAAGATACCTAGTACCAAAGTAAAATGACCGCCTACTAACCTCTACCCTCTATTCTCTAACAAGCACCCCTTTTCATTTGTTCTCGTTCTATGGCTTCAAATAAAGCTTGAAAATTACCTTCACCGAAACCTTGAGCTTGACGACGACGTTCTATCAATTCAAAGAAAAAAGTTGGCTGTTCAAAGATAGGCTGAGTGAAAATTTGTAGTAGTAAAGCATGGGGAGTCTGTGGGTTCCAGTCCACCAAAATTTCTTGTTGAGCGATCGCTTCTAATTCTTCACCAGTCAAGGGAAGTTCTGGACGTTCTTTGAGTTGCGAGTAATAAGTTTGGGGAACTGGGAGCAAAGATAAACCACAAGCACGAAATTGAGCGATCGCACTCACAATATTCACAGTACGTAAAGCAATATGCTGAATTCCTGGCCCTTGATTAACATTTAGAAATTCCTGAATTTGGGAATTAGCTGAAGTTGGTTCGTTAATGGGGAATTGTACATTGCCACAGCGAGAAACCATAACTTGGCTAGACAAAGACGAGCGATCGGTTTGAATTTTAAATGTCTGCTGGGGTTGAAAATCAAGAATTTTTTCGTACCACATTACCGCACGCTCTAGATCACCCACTGCGACATTGAGGACAATATGATCTATAGCGGTGATGGAAGGGGACACGGGGAAGTGGAGACGCCCAGACACGGAGAATAAAGTTTCGCTATTGTCTGCGTCTTCCGAAACTGCATTAGTCAAAGAACCTCTTTCAATCAACGTATGTGTCACAGAACCCCAAGCAGCTATTTTGCTCCACTTAATGTATCTGTCTCCTTGTTGATGATGTTGGATGGGTTGTAAGACTTTAGCTCCGTATGCTTGAGCGCGAGCGATCGCTGCTTCTACATCTTCAATTGCAAAAGCAATATCTGCTACACCGGGAGGATGTTGACAGAGAAAATCTGCGACTGGACTGATAGGTAATAGTGGTGAAGATAACAAAAAGCAAACAGAACCACTTTTCACTGCTTCTGTACAGGTGTGAAAACTACTTTCGTTGTCTATGTGTATAAAGGGGGTTAAGAGTGTCGAACTTTCTACGGTTTGAAAACCAAGATGACTGACAAACCAATCACGCCAAGCTTTAGCATCTTCCACATAAAAGTGAACCCAATTAATTTTCATAAGGTAAGAGAATCCAGCACGACAGCCTATCTGTCTCGTTATTTTGCCTTTTTTGCTGAATTTTCAAGTCATTCCTAAGCAATAAATTAGTTATTGGTTAGGAATCAGTTATCAGTTAACAGTGAGTAATGAAATTTGATCATTGATAACTGGTAACTGATAACTGAATTAAATCTCACTACCGATCGCCAACCGCACTCCCCAAAAGATAATTAAAGCTGCAATAGCTAGCCCGTCACGTCTTTTAAGGCGTAGATCGTGCCATTGGACTCGATGTTCATTAGGACTAGTAAAACCCCTTACCATCATTGCATTCGCCATTTGTTCTGCTCTTAGTAGTAGGTTTTCCAAAAGTCTCTCTGCTACTAGCATCCAAACTTTGATTGCTCCTTTGAATCCCAATTTTTTCCAATTTATTGCTCTTGTCATAACAGAGCGAACTAAATTCTGTACTTCTTCTAATACTAAAGGTATAAACCGTAACGATAAAGTCAACATTAATGTGATTTCAGTTACAGGTATATTAAACCTTTGTAGGGGTTGCATTAAGCTTTCGAGAGCGGCAGTGATTTCTTCTGGTGCGGTTGTTAGAAGATATAAATTGGTACTATAAATAACAGTAAATAAGATTGTACTTAGACTGATTGCTAAATCTAAAGAACGACGAGTTACTTTGATTGCACCTTTTTCAAATAGTACGTAACTATATTTTTGTTGCTTCTGAGTGGGTAAAGTTTTATTAGTTGGAGTTGGAGTTGGAGTTGGAGTTGCAGAATTAGTGGGATTTGGTTGCTCAGTTAAGATGACATCGTTAGTCGGTAGACGTGGTTGATAGCTTATACCCAAACCATCGGGGCTAATAGCAGCAATCACTAACACAAAAAAGCATAGCATTAACAACCAGCCCATCTGCTGCTGCCAAACTCGCTTGGGAATTCTGGCGATTAGGGTAGCAAGAATCAACAATGCTACCAGTAATACTCGCCATAAATTGTTAGCAAAAATGTAGGTTGTAAGAAAACTCATCAACCAGATAAACTTGACACGTGGGTCAAGTTTATGTAACCAAGTTTGCGGTTGTTCTAGATAAAGACCTATTGGTAGCGATCGCAGTAAATCCATGTTTAGTCATTAGTCATTGGTCATTAGTTATTGGTCATTGGTCATTGGTCATTGGTCATTGGTCAATTGGCTGATCATCTCTTGATGGTACAAGCTCCTAGATTTCATAGAGAACCAATCCAAAATCTAAAATCCAGATGACAAATGACAAATGACAAATAACAAATAACAATCATTACACGCGGGCTGCTCTATTATTACTAGCATTTTCCACATCTCGTGCTTTTTTACTCCGCCAGAACAATCGGATCGGCGTACCCTTAAATCCTAATTGCTGTCGGAATTGTCGTTCGATATAGCGACGGTAGTTATCGTTAAAACGTTTAGCATCATTGACAAACAATGCTATTGTCGGTGGCTGAGTGCTAACTTGCGTACCGTAATAAATTTTACCTTGTTTGCCACTGCGGCTGACTGATGGCGAATGCCAGCGAACAGCTTCCTCTAGAACTTCGTTGATGATCGATGTGCTGACGCGGCGCTTGTGTTCCTCGGCTGCTTGATTCACCAATTCCAAAATCTTCTCTACTCTTTGTCCAGTCAAAGCGCTGACAAAAATGGTTTCTAACCACTCAGTAAAATGCAGCCTTTCTTGCAAATGTTTTTCGTAATCGTAGATCGTGTAAGAGTCTTTGTCTACCGCATCCCACTTATTCACCACAACAATGCAGGCTCGCCCTTCTTCGATTACTCGTCCGGCTAACTTTTGGTCTTGTTCAGTGACACCATCAATAGCATCAATTACCAATAAAACCACATCGGCGCGACGAATTGCTTTAAAAGCGCGGTTAATACTAAAAAATTCCGGGCCGTATTCGACGTTTTTCTTTTTGCGAATTCCGGCGGTATCGATTAAAAGATAAGTTTTCCCATCACGTTCAATTTTGGTATCAATTGCATCACGGGTAGTACCGGAAATTGGGCTAACAATTGCTCTCTGTTCACCAACAAAAGCATTTAATAAGCTTGACTTACCGACATTGGGGCGTCCGATAATTGCGATTTTGATTTCATCAATGTCTGGAATATCTTGGACTGGTTGTAAATAAGTTACCAATGCATCTAGTAAATCTCCCGTACCACTACCATGAATAGCAGAGACGGCGAAAGGTTCACCCAATCCTAAATTCCAAAATTCAGCAGCTTGGATTAAACCTTGTTCTGGAGATTCACATTTATTTACAGCCAACAGCACCGGTACGGGTTGTTGTCGTAACCATGTAGCGATTTCTTCGTCGGCTGCTGTCGGCCCAGTCAGACCATCAACTACAAAAATAGCCGCACTGGCTTCCGCAAGCGCAGCCATAGCCTGTTGGCGAATTAATGGTAAAAATTCGGTGTCATCATTAAAGACTAAACCACCAGTATCGACAACCATAAATTCGCGATCGCGCCAAAAAGCACTTAAGTATGTGCGATCGCGCGTTACTCCTGGTTGATCATAAACAATAGCAGATTGCTCTCCCGCCAAACGATTGACGAAAGTCGATTTACCTACATTCGGGCGACCAATAATAGCTACGATAGGAAGTCTCATAATCTCGATGCAGAATACTGCAAATCTTTATTGTAGCGATTAGAGCTGTTCTTTTTATCTGTTTACGATTTAATTTAGTAGCAATCTCATTCAATCTTCCTTTCTAATTTCAGTTTTGTAAATCCTCTTGGCTTTCGTTGCTCAGAATTTAGTTCAGCCAAGAATCTTCAATTAGAATTCAAAAGTAACCAAGAATCTATAAGCCATAAACTATATTTTTGATAATTCAATGCCATTCACCAAAAAACTTTTTCGTGTTGATGACCTGAATGTACAAATTTATAACTGTAAAACGGAATTAGCCGAGAATGTAGCAGAAATTGCACGTGATTATTTACAAGAAGTTTTACAAAAAAATGGTCATGCTGCTGTATTGCTAGCCACGGGTAATTCTCAGATAAAATTTCTCAATGCATTGATAACATTGGGTGGTATAGATTGGTCTCAGGTTACTTGTTTCCATTTGGATGAGTACTTAGGAATTTCTGCTGATCATTCTGCTAGTTTTCGACACTATCTACGAGAACGTTTTCACAAACGAGTTAATCTGCAAGAATTTCACTATATCCAGGGTGATGCTTTAGAACCTTTATTAGAATGCGATCGCTACAGCAAATTATTGCAAGCACAATCAATTGATTTATGTTGTTTGGGTGTGGGAGAAAATGGACACATTGCCTTTAACGATCCATCTGTGGCTAATTTCCAAGATGCTTACAGTGTAAAATTAGTGAAATTAGATCAAGCAAATCACGAACAGCAAGTAAAGCAAGGCCATTTTCCGAGTTTAGAAGCTGTACCAAAATATGCTTTTACTGTTACGATTTCCATGATTTGTTCTGCTAAAAAAATTTTCTGTCTTGCACCAGGATCACACAAAGCTAAAATAGTGCAACAGATGCTACAAGAAAATATCAGTACAGCTTGTCCTGCTTCTATTCTTCGCAAATATTCTCAAGCAACATTATTTTTGGATCAAGATTCTTCTTCATTGGTTAGTTCTTAGTTAAGAAAGGGAACAGGGAACAGGAAAAAATGCGCGTTGTGGGTTTATACCAGTTCTCTATAATCTCGCAACACATCAATCTCTGTGTCCGGTGTGTCACCGCGTCCCCATCTCCCCGCGTCATCGAGATATTCTTCATTAATTGGTAGGATGACCCCATTTTTAGGGAACTATAAGCAGAGATTGGAGCATTTTCTTGCACCATCAATACTCATTGAGTAGTCAATTTAGAATTGAGACACCAGAACACGATGAAACGGCTTCCATTCTGGCGGCATGATCGGTTTTTCAAACGAGCCGTTAGCTTAATCATACTTTTTTCGCTGACGGTACTGGGGGTAAGTTGTACGGCAACCTCCTCCAGTAATCCTTCCCAATCCGCAACGACACCAACAATCAATCCTGTCGTGACTCAGCCTTTACGGGTGGCGGTGATTCCGGCGCGAAGCTCTCAAGAACAGGAAAACAGACTACAATCTCTGGCAGCTTACCTCCAGCAAATCCTCAACCGTTCAGTCAATATTCAGCTCAGTAAAAACTATGAGGCTGCGGTAGATTTGTTGGTTAATGAAGAGGTGGAAATGGCTTATTTAGGAGCCTTAACCTATATTAAGGCACGCGATCGCAATCCTAATATTGAACCACTTGTTCTTCCCATCGAACAGATAACAGGACGCCCTTGGTATACGAGTGTTATTATTGCCAACTCTGATCGGGAAATAAATTCCTTGCAAGATTTGCAAGGTAAACGTTTTGCCTTTGTCAGCCCATCCTCTACTTCTGGGTTCCTCATGCCAATGAATGCTTTTCAGAAAAAGGGCATCGATCCGACACGGGATTTTGTTGGTATCCGGTATTCCGGCAGCCATGATCAAGCTGAGACAGATTTAGAAACAGGTGTGGTTGATGCGATCGCCACAGAAAAAGCCATCTTCTTACAAAGTCGTAGAGAAGGCAAACTCAAATCTTCCAATTACAAAATTATCTGGGAATCTGAACCAATTCCTACCACACCCATTGTCATCAATACAAAAAAGTTCTCACCGGAAGTAATCAACCAACTCAAGCGAGCCTTGATTGACGCGCCGTCAGGAATTGTGGATGTGAATGGCTCAAATTCTAACGGATACACCGTCACAAAAGACGCAGACTTTGAGCAAATTCGGCAAATTTACACCCGTCTAAAATCTGTAGTGGTTGCTGCTAAATGAAAATTCTGACTAAGTTTATTGGTTCGACGGCAATTTCTGTGGGATTAGTGATTGTGTTGATGGGGGGTAGTACGCTGCTGATCAAACAGACTGAAGAATCGATCAATCGCAGCCGAACTCGCACCAATCAAGCCGTCCGCGAAACCGAAGACCTCCGGCTGGCATTGGAAGAGCAAACCTCGGCGCTGAAAAACTATTTGCTGTTAAACCGTAGTACAGCAGACATGATAGTTTACGAGCAAGCCCTGTCCAGCTTTTCAACGACATTGACTACACTGGAACAACTGATGCCAGAGGCGAAGCAACCTGATGTGGTGCGCCGCCGCCATCAGTTCCTAGTGCGCCTGGTGGACGGTTTGAAAAACCAAACACAGTCTTCCACCCTTCAGGCACAGCAAGATGTGAAAGCGATTAACTCCTTCCAGGATGACATCAAGCTGTTTCTTCAAGCGCTAGAAGAGGAAGTGGAGCAACAAGATGCTGCCACCCGCCAAGCCGCCGAGCAATTCAACCAAACTACTACCATTGTCACTTACGATTTAATTGGCCTAGTACTGCTGATTTTCATCGCGCAGTTTGCCTTGACCCTATTACCAGTAATTCGCTCTATTCAAAAGCTCCAACAAGGAGCCACAGAATTAGGTGCTGGCGACCTAGATTATCGTCTAGATATCCACACTGGCGATGAAATTGAGCAACTGGCGCAGGAATTCAACCTGATGGCAGCGAAATTGTCAGAATCATACGCTTCCCTAGAGCAAAAACGAGCAGCAGCCGATACCGCAAACCAAGCAAAAAGCGAGTTTTTAGCCAATATGAGTCACGAACTCCGTACGCCACTAAATGGCATCCTGGGTTACGCTCAAATCCTTAACCGTTCCCAAAGCTGGGGAGAGAAAGAACGCAAAGGTGTGCATATTATCCACCAGTGTGGTTCTCATTTGCTGACGCTGATTAATGACATCCTCGATCTCTCGAAAATTGAAGCCCGTAAACTAGAATTGCAACCCCAAGCAATTCATCTACCGTCTTTGTTACAGGGGATAGCAGAGATAGTCCGCATTCGGGCAGAGCAAAAAGGCATTGATTTTGTCTATTTGCCCGATGCGAACTTGCCAGAAGGCATCGAAGCCGATGATAAGCGGTTGCGACAAGTATTGATTAACCTGTTGGGAAATGCTGTCAAGTTTACCGAACAAGGAAAGGTGACATTTAAAGTAGAGGTCATCGATCAAGCCGAACCACAAACGACGCGCGGAGTATCGCAGATTCGGTTTCAAGTCAGCGATACTGGCATTGGCATGAGTCCCGAATCGTTGTCAAAAATTTTCCTGCCTTTTGAACAAGTGGGCGATGGTAAACGACACTCAGAAGGAACCGGACTCGGACTTGCCATCAGCCACAACATTATTACTTTGATGGGTAGCCAGATTCAAGTGCAGAGCCAGTTAGGGGTAGGCAGTACCTTTTTCTTTGAGGTTGATTTCCCACTAGCTTTGGAATGGCAACAGTCTGCCATGACTGCAACCGGACAGCAATTGCTTGGGTATGAAGGGCGCAAGCAAACGCTTTTAGTAGTGGATGACAAATGGGAAAATCGCTCGGTGATTGTTAATCTACTGGAACCGCTTAGTTTTGTCGTTTTGGAAGCAGAAGACGGGCAGGATGGGTTAGTTAAAGCAGCTGAGGTTAAACCCGATTTAATCATTACCGATTTATTAATGCCCGTGATGGATGGCTATGAATTTATGAGACAAATTAGGCAGTCTGAAACATTAAAGGCACTACCAGTAATTGTTTCCTCGGCATCAGTTTCGACAATGGATCAACAACAAAGTTTGGATGCCGGTGGTGATGATTTTCTGACAAAACCCGTCCAAGCTGATGAATTATTTAAACTGTTACAAAAACACTTGCAACTTCAATGGGTTTACCAATCCACTGAATCATCCCTTGAGCCATCGGTTTGTCCACAAGATGCAGAGGCAATTGCTTTGTCTGGGGAGCTCCCAAATCAAGAAACTTTAGCACAATTGCTTCAGCTTGCCCAGGATGGACGTTTGCAAAAACTAGCCCAAGTGGCTATGGCCTTGGAGCAGCAAGAGCCACGTTACGCTGCTTTTGTCCAGCACATCCTAGAACTCACTAGTAAATTCCAGGTGGAAAAACTTGAAGCCTTCATCCTGCAATTTACCCATGAATTAACCAGTACATACAGAGGTGAGGAATGAGAGACGTGCAATTAATTTTGGTAGTAGATGATACCCCTGCGAATCTGGCAGTCACTTCGGAAGCACTAACTGATGCAGGCTTTGAAGTGGCGATCGCCAAGGATGGTGAACGTGCCATCAAACAAGCTGAACGCAATCTGCCCGATTTGATTTTGCTGGATGTGATGATGCCCGGTATCGATGGGTTCGAGACGTGCCGCCGCCTCAAAGCCTCACCCATCACCCAAGAAATTCCTGTGATCTTTATGACTGCCCTTTCAGACACCACCGATAAAGTTACCGGGTTTAATTTGGGTGCAGTCGATTATGTTACTAAGCCATTTCAAGAGGCGGAATTGCTTGCCCGTGTCAAAACCCATTTAAAATTACGCCATCTCACTCAAACCCTGGAACAGCAAGTTGCCGAGCGTACATCTGAGCTGACTGCGGCCCTACAACAAGTGCAACATTCCCAGATTCAGTTGGTGCAATCAGAAAAAATGGCAACCTTGGGACAATTGGTGGCAGGTGTTGCCCACGAAATTAACAATCCCGTTAACTTTATCCACGGCAACCTCGGTCATATCGAGAACTACATACAAACGCTTTTAGAATTTATTCAACTGTACCAGAACTACTATCCCCAGCCTGTATCAGAAATTCAAGCGAAAGTAGAGAATGAGGATCTGGAATTTTTGCAGTTAGACTTACTCAAAATCCTCACTTCACTTAAGATGGGGAGCGATCGCATCCGAGAAATTGTCAGAACCCTCCGCAATTTCTCTCGCACCGACGAAGCAGAATTCAAAACTGTTGATCTTCACGAGGGAATCGACAGTACCCTGATGATTTTACAATACCGCCTGAAAGCTACGCCAGAACGTCCGACAATTAAAGTCATCAAAGACTACAGTAATTTACCTCCTGTTGAATGCTATCCTGGTCCTTTAAATCAGGCATTTATGAACATTCTGGTAAATGCTATTGATGCACTAGAGGATTCATTTCACAAAGGACAAAATACCCTTGATAAATTTACAATCACTATTCGCACTTCGGTAATTGCTGGCCAATCGATAGAAATAAGCATAGCTGACAATGGCTTTGGTATTCCAGAACAGGTCAAACAACGTATATTTGAACCATTTTTTACTACCAAACCTGTAAATAAAGGTACAGGGATGGGATTATCTATTAGCTATCAAATCATTACAGAAAAACATGGAGGCAAACTAGAGTGTTTCTCTACTCCTGGTGAAGGAACTGAATTTGTCATGAAAATTCCCATACAACAGCAAGTTCGTTAGAGGACAAACTTCAACTACCCCGCCGCACAGGCGGACGGAACTTATGTACTCAATAGAGAGTCTAGAAGCCCCACCCACTCGCGAAGCGAGAAGCAAGCTACAGGCTTTGCTAGGGTGGGGTAAGTTCAAAATCGACTAGGATCGTCATCCAGCGCTAACAAGAAGTTAATTAAATCAGTTTGCTTGTTGCGAGTCACATAGAATTCATGACCAGTACCATCGAGATTACTCCTTACCAAAGCAGGATTAGCTTTGTTTGTGGCGATCACTTGGCGACGAAGTTCCTCATCTAGCAAGGCGCGTAAGCTACTAGTAGGATCGGCGGGAATGCTTTGACTGAGAGTTCCAGTTAATCCCAAGCCAGTGGAATCAACTACATTAAAACTACCATCCTGGTTAACTTGTAAACTTCCTGCCCGTACTGCTGCACCACCATCATGCAAATAAGGAGCGCTCAAGTAAAGACCCCTGAGAGAAGTAGTTTTATAACCTCCATCCGGCAATATACCTGTAGGTAAAGTTGTAGAGTTAACAGAAATACCGTCTGTTGGTACATCCAGTACTGTAGCATCAGCAGGTACAGGTACAGGTGTATCGAAGCTGTATATTTTTGGTGGTACTAACAGATTATTGAGCTTGAGACGAGACTTACCCCGTTCTGGGTTAGTACCAATTTCACTGACTGGATGAATTTTGTTGTCAGTAAAGAAAGGTGGAATATGGCAAGTTGCACATCCGGCTTCCTGAAAAATTTTTGCCCCCCGCACGACAGAACCGTTTCTGAGTGCTTGCCAATTTTCGCGAGTGTGGTTAGCAGGCGGTACTAAGTTATTTTGGAATACTGACATGGCATTGTTAGCAAATAAAAACTTACCAGCGGCGATATCATCTGACTTGTCAGTGTTGGGGCTAAAAACCAAACCGTTGTATGTAAATAAACTAGGGTTCAAATCTGGGTAAGTACCTGTTCCAGGTGCAGGAATTTGGTCTTCTAATTCTGCTTGGGTAACATCTGGTGCAAGCTGACGTAGCCACTCCGAAGGTTTAACTGGTTTTCCCAGGGGTAAGCGCAGACGTGGATCAGCAGCATTTTGGAGAAATGTCCCAATGTAGACTTCTGAGTCTATACCAAGAGTTTTTTGACTTAGTTGAGCAGCTGCTAACAGATTCACTTCTGAAGAATGCACACCATTGTTGAAAGCACTGAGTCCAGCAAACGGCCCAACAGCAAACTGACCATCAGAAGAATAAGGATGTGTCTGAAAAGTAAATACACTGGGAATTTGAGTAGTATTGTCAATGCCATCCGGTGAACTCTCAAAGTGACCAAAAGGTACATCTAACACAGCATTATCGAAGGCTTGCTCAAATTTATCAGGGTCGGGCAATTTGACTAATTTACCTTGACTATCAATAATGATCTTGCCTTTGCCTTGATACTGTGAGTCTAAGGGATTAAAATTTAACCTGGCAAACCCGGCGGCTGAATTTGGTGCTAAGGCAATCAAAAAGGGAATCGCAAGTTCACCATTAGGTATCCCTGCTAGGCGTTTACCTTGATCAGAAACAACTGCGTGACAGACTGCACAGCTAATATCGCCGTTTTGTTTGATTCCCACAGGAAAAAATGTTCCTCTTTCCACTTTAAAACCTGTGTTAAGCACAGTTCCTTTGGGAAATGTCCGACTACCCAGTGTGATATCTTTTTGCAGGGTAATTTGTAAGTTGTTGGTTGACTGTCCACGTAATTGTGCGATCGCTGTAGTTAATTCTGGCAAAATGCGAAATAAGCCCTGTTTAAAACCAAACACATCCTGCAAACCGAAGTTATCACCTATTTTCCGGTTAAAAAATATATCTTCGCCTTTGTCAATTAATTCTTGCGTAATTTCGACTGCTCCGATTTTTTGATAGGAAATTGGGTCACTCGGATCAAGTTTATTTTCTTGTACCAACTTTGCCGCATTTTCAGGACTAAGGAGTTTACCAAAGTAGTCGTAATAGCCAAGCGGTTGAATGGGTGCAGCTTGTAAAATACTGATGTTTGCTAGGCTTGGCTGACCTGCCATCAACCAATTAGATAGCAAAATACCAGAAAAACTAATGATAAAAACGAAGACCAAAAAGAAAATTCTCGCCTTGAATGCAAAAAATCCCCTAAATCCACTTTGTTTAGGGACTGTTTTTTTATTTTTCATAGCTATGTGCTTTTGATTTATGTAGTTAGGTAAAGTGTGCAAAGACGTATATGCACACAAACAAAAGTTTTTGATGACGGATTATTATACTTTTACAATTCAGTATTTACTGAACAATAAACAAATTTTGCAACTCAAATTAATATTATGAAAATACTTGAAATCTTCAATGCGATGTTTACTGTATAAACTATGTAGAGACGTATCATAGTCAGCTAAACCAAAATTCTCAAGATAGTTAAAAATTAAACCTATATAAATTTTTTATGTATATTCTTAACCTATTCTTTACCTTCATTGAGAGAGACTGCCTATATTCTGAATAACGACAAAAACTCTCAATTTCTATACAAATTATGGATCTCAAAGATAAGGTTGCGATCGTGACTGGGGCTAGCAGTGGTATCGGTACAGCCATTGCTCATAATTTAGATGAGGTTGGAATGAAACTGGTTTTAACAGGGCGATCGCAACAAAAACTGTCTGAACTTGCAAATCAACTTAAAAATGCCGCCATTGTTCCCGGTGAAATTACTGATTCTGCTTTACCACAACGTCTTCTTGATACTGCACTGACAGAGTTTGGGTCTTTGGATGTCATCATTAACAATGCAGGTGTAATGCACATGATGTCAATTGAAGAAGCCGACATCGAAGCGTTGTGTAACATGATCCGCGTTAATTATGAGGCGGTAGTGAGAATTTGTTACACAGTATTACCTTATTTTAAAAAGCAAAAAAGCGGCTTTATCATCAATATGTCCAGTATATCGGGACTAAAAACCACACCGATGATCGGTGTTTATGATGGTACTAAACATGCTGTGGAAGCTTTTACAGATTCTTTACGGATGGAATTAGCTGGTTCTGGTGTTGGTATTGCGACTATAGAACCTGGTGCAGTCGCAACAAATCTTTATGATTCTTGGCGTGAAAGTGGTAAGCAAGGCTACGACGAATTAGTCTCACAGCCACTACAAGCTGGTGATGTTGCTCGTTGTGTACGTTTTATTTTAGAACAACCTGCTTCTGTAATTGTGCCTCGCCTGTTGGTAGTTCCAGCCGCATCGCCCGTCTAACAAATTCTGATAACTTCCCTCTTTGCTAAGAAAGAGGGAGTTGATAAGTTAAATTCATCGCAAACAACGTATTGCTTCTAACAAACCTCTAGCTTTATTCAAAGTCTCTTCATATTCTTTTTCTGGTTCCGAATCAGCTACCAACCCTGCACCGGCTTGGACATATACTGTATTATTCTGTAGAACCATTGTGCGAATGGCGATCGCAGAATTCAATTGTCCTTCAAAATCGTAATATCCATACACGCCGGAATACACGCCGCGCCGACTTGGTTCTAACTCATTGATAATCTCCATTGCGCGAATTTTGGGTGCGCCGCTCACTGTTCCGGCTGGGAAACAAGCTTTGAGTAAATCCCAGGCTGTTTTACCAGGTGCTAATTTACCCACTACATTGCTGACAATATGCATCACATGGGAGTAGCGTTCAATGATCATTAGCTCGTCTACCTTCACCGTACCGCTTTGGCACACACGCCCCAAATCATTACGCCCTAAGTCAACAAGCATGACGTGTTCGGCTATTTCTTTGGGGTCTTTGAGTAATTCTTCTGCTAAAGCTATGTCTTGGCGGGGTGTCTTACCCCGTGGACGAGTACCAGCAATGGGACGTACTGTAGCCAATAAATCTCCTTCGGAATCGCGTTCGGCTTTCACCATCACTTCCGGACTTGAACCAATAATTTGCCAATCCTGGAAGTTAAAAAATGCCATGTAAGGAGAAGGATTAATCTGACGCAGGGAACGATACAAAGCAAAAGGATCGCCTGTGTATTCTGTTGATAAGCGCTGAGAAATTACTACTTGAAAGATATCCCCGGCTTTGATGTATTCTTTTGCCTTTGTAACGCTGTTACAGAATTCCTGACGGGTGAAATTACTCTTATACTCCTCGACTCCTGGTACTTCCGTTACTCTCTTACTTCCTGGAGGGTTCCATTCTAATAAAGTATTTTGCGCTGATAAAGGCAGAGATAACTTATCGACCATGCGAGTCACGCGATCGCAAGCCTTTTGGTAGGCTATCTGTAAATCCACATTTGGATCACGCAAATCGGCGTAAGCAACAGCCCAAATTTTCCGCTTCACTTGGTCAAAAATTAACAGATGGTCTGCCTGCATCCACACAGCATCAGGAATATTACGGTCATCCTGTGCATGAATTGGTACACGCTGTTCAATCCAATTAATTAATTCATAGCCCCAAAACCCAAATAAACCACCAATTCCTGGTGGTAGCTGGGGTAATTTGACAGGATAAAAAGGTTCTAAACATGTTGTTAAAGCTGCAAATGGATCACCCGTAAATACAAATTGTGAACCATCACGGTGCATTTGAGTCGTGCGATCGCCCCTAACTTCTAAAATCCAGAGTGGATCACAACCCAACAAACTATAACGCCCGATATTTTCTCCACCTTCTACCGATTCCAACAAAAAACTATAAGGTTGTCCAGCACAAACTTTATACCAAGCGGAAACAGGTGTATCTAAGTCTGCTACCCATTCCTGATATACCGGAACAAAATTACCATTTTTAGCTAATTCGGAGAATTGAGAGAAATCAGGGAAAATCATACAAATAATCAAAAATAGAGGGAACGGGGAACAGGGAACGGGGAACAGGGAACGGTGTGGATTTTCCCTACTTTCTATTCGTTGTTTTCATATCGAGCAGGTGTAATTAATTTTGTTTAGACACTTATTTCGGTATTAAACACTTAAAGTTAAACCAGAAAATAGCATTGCCCTACGAAGCGCTAACCGTAGGGCTGGATAGATTTTATATTTTCTATTTCAGAACTTGTACTACTTTAGTTATTAATTCTTAATTATTTTCAGAAACAAATAGTAGGCTTGTTAGCAATATAGAGCAGACGCGGAGACTAAAAGACGCGGCGAAACGGAGAAAGTTTTAGAAACATTTTCCCCGTATCCCCGTGTCTTTGGTTTACCGTGTCTGCGTTAGTGACTATTTCCTTAATTCAGTATCGATTAAGGAGCGTCGTAGGTAGCTGTGCCACTGAACTTGACTTTAGAAGGACTGGGATTTTGACCGATTCTGCGATCGTTATAACGTACTTTCTCCCGACCTGCGTTGACTTTCTCAGGGAAGACACCATCAGCCGGATGAATGTAGACCGTTTCGCCGTTAGGATAAATCCGGTAAATTTTGTAATCTGTGATTTTGAATTTCCGGAGTTGTCCACCCAGAGCAATGCCTTGCTCTTTACGAGCTAAATATAGCAAGTTTTGTCCTTGCGACATAACGGCAGCGCCACCTGTAGGCATTTCAAAGACTTGCTCTTTCGGGCTAGTCCAAGTGATAGCGTATTTCTCTTCGACTTCTGCTTTTTTGAGCAGACCGCCAGTGCTGCCGCCAAATTTCGGAGTTTGTCCAGAAAGTGTTTCTGCCATAAAGCGTCTCTCAACGTTTTTACGGCATCGTAACACCGCTGATGGGGACATATGGCGATTGTGTAAGGAACTGTAACAGTTGGTCATTGGTCATTGGTCATTGTTGTTAGTTTATCTCCTTCTTGCTTTTCTTCATTCCCTATTCCCCGTTCCCTATCCACTGAACAAATGACCAATGACCATTGACTATTGACTTTTGACTCTTGATGGTCTTTTTTCCTGGCTTCCTTCAACGATGGGTATGGTGAAATGAAACTGACTACCCTGGTTTTTACCCTCTGATTCTGCCCAAATTTCACCTCCCCAGCCATTGACAATTTGACGACATATTGCTAGTCCTAAGCCTGTACCGCCTGTGCTACGTCTGAGCGCTCCCTCTTCTTGATAAAAGCGGTCAAACACAATTTCTAAACGATTGGGTTCTATACCTCGTCCTGTATCTGCTACAGTCACTTCGACCATTGGATCGTT
Organism: Pelatocladus sp. BLCC-F211; assembly: GCF_041928655.1. Lineage (NCBI taxonomy): Bacteria > Bacillati > Cyanobacteriota > Cyanophyceae > Nostocales > Hapalosiphonaceae > Pelatocladus > Pelatocladus sp. BLCC-F211. The sequence goes on from NZ_JBHFLM010000148.1 coordinate 26,395, forward strand.
GTTGCGAACAGCTTTGATGGTAATTAGCCCATTGGGGGGTGTGAATTTGCAAGCGTTATCTACGAGTTTGGCAATTACTTCAACCAACCAATCACCATCAGCTTTGACTAAAGGTAGGTTACGTGCCAATTCTGTTGTGATCTGGGGCAATTTTTCATCACTTGCTAGGCGGGTGCGAAGACGACTCAGGGCTAAATCCACACACTCTTGTAAGGTTAGTGATTCCGGATGCCATTCTACTCGCCCACTTTCTAAGTTGGAAAGCGTCAGGAAATCTTGGATCAGCTTTCGCATCCGTTCGGAGTCGGAAAGAGCGGTGTTTAGCATTACCTGGCGCAGTTCTAAAGGCATATCTGGTTCGGTAGCCAAGCTTTCCAAGCACACCTGAATTGTGGATAGAGGTGTACGCAATTCATGACCGGTGATGGCGATCAGGTTGCTACGTGTACGGTCTAGGGCTTCTAATTGTTTGTTGAGTTCTCCAAGATTGGCGTAGGCTTCGGCTTGAATTAGAGCAGTTCCGATTTGAGTGGCGATCGCCTCTACTAAATCTAATTCGCCAGCGTGCCAATCATGGGGAGTTTCACCACTATAGTGCAATTCTACTATGCCCAATAATCGTCCTTGAAAAAGCACTGGTTCCATCAGCCAAGAGCGAATGCCATATCTCTCGACAATTTGCCATAGCCCTTTAGAGTTAATTACCCGCGAGTCGTTGAAAGTATCGACAACCCGGACACCTTCACTCTGGATTACCACTTCCTCAAACAGGGGATTATTTTCTAAAGCCCAAGTTTGTCCTAAAAAAGACAAAACACCAGGAATTAAAAACTCGTGTTCAATGATGGCTTGGGCGTCTGTAGCTTGAGCGCGGTAAATTAAACAGCGACAAGCCCCTAAGTTTTGTCCTAATTCTTGGGCTGCTACTTTGAGAATTTCGTGAGGATCGAGCGATCGCCTAATTGCGGTACTAATTGAGTTGACTAATCTTTCTTTTCGTGCTTGGGCAGAAATCGAACGGTAAGCTTTATGCAACTTGTATTGACTCGCTTGCAAATAAGTTACCAAACGTTGCACAAACGGATCGGTATCAATATCGCAAGCGTATTCACTCAGTAATTGCTTGGCTTGGGTGCTACTCTTACGCCCTCCGATGCTAAAGCGTTGGCGTGCTTGCTCTATTTTATCTCTTAACTCTGGTCTATAAACTAAAATCCGCTTTAGCAATAATTCAGCAGCTTTGAGGCTGACTCCCCTTTCCGCCGTCCAAATTCCCTCAAATCTCCGCGCCGCGTCCATATCCAGACCAGGAGTTAATTCTCGTATTTCCCTATTCTTAGCTAAGGAACCAAGACTTTCCCGACAAACTAAACAAGTAGCATAGTTTTGGGCTATGACCACCAAATGCCACTCTTGGCTGAGAGCATCATCTGGCTCAAAAGCGACCTTTTCGTAAAATTCCGAGCTGTTAGTAAAATCAGTTTCTGGCGCAGATAATACGTATATCTGATTACTTCGCTGGGCAAGTCGTTGATAGCGATGAGCTTCCTGGCGATAAAATCGCTCTCTTTGAAAGCTAGCAATTACCAAAGGCTGCTCTAGAGTAGCAGCTAAAATCTGATCTTCCATCGCGTGGGATAACGCCGTTAGCGATGCTTTGAAGTATAGTTGGGGCCGCAGGTTGGGTATAGCCTGTAGCAAATCACTCAGCACGGAAGTTGAAATGCTCATGAACGTCCTAAAAGAGCCACAATCTGGACATGATTCACGTCACAGCTGCATTGTACAAATTACAACGGCCTTTCAAATCAAGCATTTCGTTGCAATATGTAAAGAATGGTGAACACAGCCAGCAGAGCGACGCTGTAAAGTGGGTAAGAACGCAATCACGCAAAAGTCGTGGAGGCGGAACAATGAACAAGATTCATTGCTCATAAACTCAAAAACTCAATCAAAAAATTGAGATCAAAGTTCTTGTGTTTTGTGTTTATCTACGCAAATTTTTATTTCACTTTAGAATTATAAAGATTTGATAATCTGACTTTGATGCGTTTTTGCCCACTAGCTAAATGTGATTATCATTTATTTTTGGTAGCATGGCTCACAAAGTTTTGACCACGCATCTTTTTCCCTATTGATGCTCAACTGACCTGAAAAATATAGATTTTATACGGAATACTGGCTGATGACACCGGATATATTGATCACACCGGAGAGGATTTTTCTGGATGGAAAAACTTTTGTCCCCGCAGAACTACTACCTATACCTGAATGGCCTTGTGTAATTAGCGAAAGAGCGCAGTTGACACTGACTGTGAAAGATGATGACTTATTTTTAGTTACAGATACTCTAGGTAATATTTCTGCGTGTTCGCTCACTGAAGGCAACCCTAGCATGGGGCTATTTTGTGCTGATACACGATTTTTGAGCCGCTTAGAGTTGCAAATTGATGGGCGATCGCCAGTGTTATTAAGTAGTACTGCTGACAAGGGTTTTTCACTGTCAGTTTTATGTACTAATCCGAGAATCGATGATCGCCTCCAAGCTGATACAGTCGGGATTCGCCGAGAACTAGTCCTGAATGGCGCACTTTTTGAGGAATTAGAAGTCTCGAACTATAGCACAAGTACAATCAATTTTGAACTGAGTATTAGCTTTGATGGCGATTTTGCTGATTTATTTGAAGTCAGAGGCTTTGGTAGAGAAAAGCGAGGTAAGCTTTTGCGTCTGATTGAGCCGACTTTTGAGGAAGATACAGCAGTTTCATTGGATGGTGCTTCACCTCTCAAAATTCATCCTACTGCATCCGACGATAAATCTTTAACACTGGCTTACCAGGGTGTAGATGGCTTGGTGATGGAATCTCGGATTAATTTCCAGCATCGACTACCAGACACTTTCAAAGGTTACACCGCAATTTGGCAGCTAGAGTTAGCATCCCACGAAAAACAAAAATTGGGCTATCGAGTCAATATGCTCACAAATAACAAGCCCAGTTCTACTGTCAGCGCTCCTGTTACCTTGGGTCAAGCAAAAGCTGCTGAGATCATGGAAGAACAAAACTGGGTGCAACAAATTACACGTATTCGCACGGACGAAAAAGGTGTTGTCAATCGTGTGATTGAACGTGCTGAAGAAGATATGTATTTGTTGCGTCAGTCCTTTGGCAAATATAAAACTGTGTCGGCGGGAGTACCTTGGTATTCAGCATTATTTGGTCGGGATTCTATCATCACAGCATCCCAAACCTTGATGCTAAATCCCGAAATCGCCAAAGAAACTCTGATTCTCTTATCTCAATACCAAGGTCAAGTCGAGGATGAGTGGCGCGACGAACAACCAGGTAAAATTCTCCACGAATTACGTTTGGGAGAATTAGCCCGGTGTCAGGAAATCCCCCACACTCCTTACTACGGTACTGTTGATGCTACTCCTTTGTGGCTGATGCTATACGCCGAGTATTATGCATGGACACATGATACAGAAACTTTAGAATACTTATGGCCAAATGCATTGGCGGCGATGGAATGGATCGATCGCAACATCAAAGCAACTGGCTACCTCAGCTATCAGCGTAAATCCAGACGTGGTTTAGCTAACCAAGGTTGGAAAGATTCTGGTGATTGTATTGTCAATCGTAAAGGCGATTTAGCCAACGGGGCGATCGCTCTTTGTGAAGTGCAAGGTTACGTCTACGCAGCCAAAATGCGCTTGGCAGAAATTGCCAGAATGAAAAAGCGCTTAGATTTATCAGATCGTTGGCTAGAAGAAGCCAAAAATCTTAAACTGCGCTTTAACAGAGATTTTTGGATGGAAGACCAAGATTTCTGTGCTTTAGCTTTAGATGGAGATGGTAAACAGGTAGACAGTATTACCTCCAATCCTGGTCATTGTCTACACTTGGGTATTTTTACACCAGAAAAAGCTTACAGTGTGGCAGAACGCTTACGCGCACCAGATATGTTTAATGGCTGGGGTATTCGCACCCTCAGCAGCTTGTCACCTGCTTACAACCCGATGGGATATCATATTGGTTCTGTCTGGCCCCATGATAATTCTTTGATTGCTATGGGATTGCGATCGCTCGGTTTAGTCGATCAAGCCTTGGAACTTTTTGAAGGTTTATTCGACATGACTAAGAAGCAGTCCTATCATCGCCCTCCAGAGTTGTTTTGCGGTTTCGAGCGTATTAGTGATGACAGTTGTCCTGTACAGTACCCAGTTGCTTGCACACCCCAAGCTTGGGCCACTGGCAGTATTTTTCAGTTGCTGCATATGATGGTGAATCTGGTTCCAGATGCGCCCAACAACTGCTTACGGATTATCGACCCTGCTTTACCAGAGTCAATTAAACGCCTTTCCCTGCATAACTTGCGAGTCGGCCCCACTATCCTTGATTTAGAATTCGAGCGTTCCGGTAATACCACAGCTTGCCGCGTCGCCAAAAAACGCGGTAATCTCCGGGTAGTCATCGAAGCCTAGACTAGAGAAGAAATTAACGGTTAGGGATTAGGGATTAGGGGCTAGGAAATAAAGACTAGATTCTTACCCAACCCCCGATCCCCGATCCTCGATCCCCGATCCCCAATCTACCCTTCCTCTTGACTTTCTCTTTTCTGTCCTGGTGAAGATTCGTAAAGAGCATCAAGTTGTTGACGAGCATCATCGACGTTGATAGAACGCATGACTAACAAGGGTTCTTTAATTAGATTGCCAGAACTATCTAACAATTCTGGATGAGGTGTGAGTCCTTTTCTTGATCCTACATAGGGATAGTTCCCTTGATTTGCCATTGAAGAGTACCTAGCTGGATAACTCCGGTCTCTATCAAAACTGAACATGATTAAATTGCGGATTAAATTGCCAACAGCGATAAAAGCAAGAATTGTAAAAGCCAGAATATAAAGCAGATGTAACATCGGGTTTTCCTCCAGGGGCAAAAATTTTAAAATCATTTATGACAACGATTTGTTTCGCCTAGTTTTAATTGAAAACTATGGCAAACCACCAAAAACTCTGTTCCTACGCCTATGTTTGCGGTCTTAATTTGTAAATCAAAAAGCAAGTGTCTTATAAGTTACATAACTCACTTAAGTAAGAAATGTTGTTAAAGGTTTTTTTCGTTTCTGTTTCCGTTTCTGTATATTTATATACCGTCTTTCTGTGGTGAGTTTGCGTGTTCAGTGCGGAAATACATTGCTACTTTCCAGCATTGTGATAACAATTGATGCCAAGGCATTAAGGTTGTCATATCAATCCCAACTTGTCCTTCTGTTGCAGTAAACAGCATCTTGGCTGTGTTCACCTCTTTTTGGGCTTGCTTGACTCGCTCTAGCAAAGCAGATTGCTCTTGGCTACTCAGAAAATTCAGTTGCTCTGTTTCCAGCAAGTGACGCGATCGCGCAAACCAATACTGAAAATCTTCCAACAGTGGTTGCAAAACTGTCTTCAGCAACTCAGGCTCTGGTAAATTTGAGTCTCGCATAATTGACAAGCATATTTCTAACTTTATTACTAATATTAACGCTATTTACGATTCTTAACATTTAGAAGTTTTCTCTCATAGGTTACAATTTATAAAAAACTGTATTTTAAATTACATATTGATATTATATATAGATGCAAAAATTTTTGTATATATCCTTAGGGCAGATCAAAGTAGAATAATTTAAATATTTTTTAAGTATTTAGGGAAAATAGAAATAAGATTAAGTAATAAAGATTGAAAACATAAAACCTCCAAAATTTATATAAAAACTCATCTGTGGATTGGGGATCGGGGATCGGGGATTGGGGATCGGGAATTATTTAATTATTATTTTTCTTAAATCTCCTAATCTTTAAATCCCTGATTAATTCTCTAATTTCCAATCCCGATCCCTAGCCCCCAATTAATTCCCCAATCCCCGATCCCCGATCCCCGATCCCCGATCCCCGATCCCCGATCCCCGATCCCCGATCCCCGATCCCCGATCCCTGATCCCCAATTCCCTCAAGGTCGCTAATATATATGTCAGTCCTCTTAGTCGAAAATTACTCGTAAATAATTACTTCGCCAATGGATCAGCAGCCAATGTCGTCTTCTGAACAATCCAGTCCATCAGAACAAGCAGAGAAAAAAATTTATTTACCACGTACTAGCGAATCAGAAAACTTAAAAAAAATTCGCCACACCACATCTCATGTCATGGCGATGGCGGTGCAAAAGCTGTTTCCCAAGGCACAAGTTACAATTGGTCCATGGATTGAAAACGGCTTTTACTACGATTTTGATAGTCCGGAAGCATTTACCGACAAGGATCTCAAAGCCATCAAAAAAGAGATGGATAAGATTATCAATCGTAAGCTGCCAGTAGTAAGAGAAGAAGTTAGTCGAGAAGAAGCTGAACGCCGGATACAAGAAATTAACGAACCTTATAAGCTAGAAATCCTGAAAGATATCAAAGAAGAACCGATTACAATCTATCACTTGGGTAATGAATGGTGGGATTTGTGTGCTGGGCCCCATGTAGAGAATACTAAGGAGTTAAACCCAAAAGCTATTGATTTAGAAAGCGTTGCTGGTGCTTACTGGCGTGGAGACGAAACCAAAGCACAGCTACAGCGCATCTACGGGACTGCGTGGGAAAACCCAGAACAGCTAACAGAGTACAAGCGGCGTAAAGAAGAAGCACTACGACGCGATCACCGTAAATTAGGTAAAGAACTAGGATTATTTATATTTTCCGACTTAGTAGGGCCAGGATTACCATTATGGACACCCAAAGGAACCTTACTACGGAGTATTCTAGAAGACTTTCTCAAGCAAGAACAAATCAAACGCGGCTATCAGCCAGTGATCACTCCCCATATCGGTAGAGTCGATTTATTTAAAACTTCTGGCCATTGGCAGAAGTATAAAGAAGACTTATTCCCGATGATGGCAGAAAATGAAGAAGCAGCCAGCCATGAGCAAGGCTTTGTTCTCAAAGCCATGAATTGTCCTTTTCACATCCAAATATATAAGAGCGAATTACGTTCTTATCGAGAGTTACCGATACGGTTGGCGGAATTTGGTACTGTCTACCGCTTCGAGCAATCTGGGGAATTAGGCGGTTTAACACGGGTACGAGGCTTTACTCAAGACGATGCTCACATCTTTGTTACCCCAGAACAGCTAGACAGCGAATTCCTCAACGTGGTGGATTTGATCTTGTCAGTGATTAAAACTCTAAAGCTCGATCAGAACTTTAAAGCGCGGTTGAGTTTTCGTGATCCGGCTAGCGATAAATATATTGGTTCAGATGAAGCTTGGGACAAAGCCGAAAGTGCCATTCGTCGCTCTGTCGAAACTTTGGGAATGGATCACTTTGAGGGAATTGGTGAGGCTGCTTTCTACGGTCCCAAACTTGATTTTATCGTCCGCGATGCTCTAGAGCGGGAGTGGCAGTTGGGAACTGTGCAAGTAGATTATAACTTACCAGAAAGGTTTGATTTGGAGTACGTCGCTGAAGATGGTTCTCGTAAACGTCCAGTGATGATTCACCGTGCGCCTTTCGGTTCCTTAGAAAGACTCATCGGTATTTTAATCGAAGAGTATGCTGGAGATTTCCCTTTGTGGTTAGCACCAGTACAAGCTAGATTATTGCCCGTCAGCGAAGTGCAACTCGATTTTGCCAAAGAAGTAGCAGCAAAAATGACAGCTATAAATATTCGAGCAGAAGTTGATACCAGTGGCGATCGCCTGGGTAAACTCATTCGCAATGCTGAAAAAGAAAAGATCCCCATCATGGCTGTCATCGGCGCCAAAGAAGTAGAAACAACTTCTTTGAGTATCCGCACTCGTGCAAATGGTGAATTAGGGACTATACCTGTGGACGAAGTTTTAGATAAGATTAAGGAAGCGATCAAAAACTTCGAGAATTTTTAACAATGTATTAGGTGGGCATTGCCCACTTGTCTATATTGCAATATAAATTAATTAGAAATAACATTATGAGTTCTACAAAACAAAAGATACAATCTCTTTTGAACCAATTACCCGATAATTGTTCTATAGAAGATGTCCAATATCATTTGTACGTCATTGAAAAAGTCCGGCGCGGTTTAGAAGTAGCCGAACACCAAGCAACCAGAACCCTAAGTGAGGCCGAAGAACGATTGAACAAATGGCTTATCAAGTAGAATGGTCTCCCAAAGCATTAGATGATGTAGAAGCAATTGCCACATATATAGCTCGTGACTCGGCTTCCTATGCTGCGACAGTAGTCAAGAAGATACTTGAGACAACAAGTAACTTAAGCAAGGAACCTTTTTCTGGACGCATTGTACCAGAGTTCGGCAACGATAATATCAGAGAACATTTGGCATACAGCTATCGAATCATCTATCACATTCAGGGAGATATTGTTACTGTTGCCGCAGTGATTTACGGAAAGAAGCTACTCGATAAATTTGAAATCGATTAATTAAATAGGATAGCCTATGAGTTAAATCAAAAAACCCAAGAGATTTTTTCACATTCAAGCAAAAATGCAACCGGGTAAATACAGACAAAAAACCCATCTGTATTTATCCGGTTTTGCTTTGTTTATTATCGAAGCCAGGGAACACAGAACTCTATCCCCTGTCCCCTGTCCCCGTTCGCTTTAACTATTGACTACGGCTATTCCACTCCTGTGCTGCATCCTCTACAGCTTTATCCACTGTCTTCTCATCTAACATTGCTGCTTGCAGGTTCTCGTAAATTGCCTTTTGCAGGATATTGAAATTTTTCAAAGTCGGGGTTAGCACTTCTGCTTGTTGCATTTGACTAGCACTGATCGCCCTAGCTTTATCTATTGTGGGGGCGTTTGCTGGTATATCTTTAAAATAGCTGTCAGATAAAGCCTTGACTGTGGAAGGTAAAACATTTGCTTGTTTAGCAAAGGCTAGCTGATTTTGGTCATTGGTGACATACAGGGCAAATTTGAGAGCTGCGTCTGGTTGTTTGGTGTCACGAGGGATAACTACATTCATCACAGCGACATTTTTCTTACCAGTTTCGCCAGTAATTTGAGGTGCTATGGCTGAAACTTTGGCGATCGCAGGTGCATTATTAGCAATCTGTTTCAAAAATTCCGGACCAGAAGCTAGCAAGGCTGTTTCTCCAGATTGATATAACTCTATAGCATGACGATGTCCTTGTGTCAATACTTCTTTAGGCAGTAGACCTTTTTTGTAAAGGTCTACCCAGTACTGAAATGCTGCTTTACCTTGAGGAGAATTAAAAGCAGCTTTACCTTGGGCATCAACTAAAGTAACTCCCATCTGCACAAAAGATTCTAAAACTTCACCAGAATCTTGGGGGACAAAAGTTACAAAAAATGCATACTTACCAGTTTTATCTTTAACTTGTTGGGCTGCTTGTGCCAATTCAGTATAAGTAGCAGGTGGCTTATTGATACCTGCCTGTTTTAATAAATCAGTGTTATAAATAGTTAGCCGTGTGGTGAGATACCAGGGTATTCCAAAACTCTTACCATTCAGCGTACTAGCTTTCCATATATTCGGTAGATATGAGGAACGTACGTCATTTGAGACTTTTGTATCTAAATCTAACCAAGCGTTTCTACTTGCTAATTGAGATGCAAAATCTGGATTTAAGTTCACAACATCAGGTGGCGTTTTTGCGGAGACAGCTGTTAAAATTTTGTTTTCCATTTCCGCCCAAGGTATATCCACCCAGTTAACCTTTATACCTGAATTCTGCGATTCAAAAGTCGCAATTAGGCTTTGGAAGTAGTCCGTAAATTGAGGTTTGAGTTGCATAGTCCAAAACTCAATTCTTGCGGCTCCCGAAGATGCCTGTTTTGTGCTTGGGTTAACATTACCTGTGCTGCAACTGACAATCCAACTTGTCAATAAGCCAACTAACGCCCAAACAGTTAATCTTTTGAATTTTTGAATTTGAATCATTGTGCTTATAGTTTTTCAGTTAAACCGGGGTAAAAAGGTCATTGGTCAAGAGTCAATCGTCAATGGTCAATTTACAAAATTTTGGATTTTTGACAATTGACTATGGACTTTTGACTTTTAACATTTAAACTTTTCAATTTAGCATTTATGCGGGCAAAACAGTGGTTAAAAGCATCAACAGTCTGTTTAGCAAATCTAAGGACGGAGTTGGCATCGAACTTGCACCGCAATGTGTGAATGTCGCTCGTTTACGCAAACAACGCCAAGGTCTGAAACTAGACGCTTTAACATCAGTGGCTGTTCCAGAAGGTGTTTTTATTGATGGTCAAATTGCTGATCCTCCAGCAATGGCACAAATTATTCAGCAGGCCCTTACAGAAAGTAAAATCAAAGCTTTTCGGGTTGCTACTGCTGTTACAGGACGAGATTCAATTGTACGTCTCATTCCTGTTCCATCAGAATTAGATGATAAAGAACTGCGCGAGATGGTATTAAACCACGAAGCAGGTTTATATTTACCTTATCCTCGTGAAGAAGCTGATGTAGATTATCAAAAACTTGGCTACTTTGTAGATGAAGATGGAATTGAAAAAGTACAAGTGTTGCTGGTTGCAACTCGTAAAGAAATTACTGATACATACATAAGTACATTCGAGCAGGCAGGATTACAAATTGATGTCTTAGAAATCAATTCTTTTGCACTGATTCGGACAATCCGTGACCAGTTGCGGCAATATGGTCCACAAGAAGCAGCTGTTTTAGTCGATATTGAATTTGATAATACAGAAATTGCCATCATTGTCAACGGAGTACCACAATTTTCGCGTACAGTTCCTCTGGGAACGAATCAAATGCAAATAGCACTAGCCAGAGCAATGAGCTTACCTGTATCACGAGATATGGACTTGTTGCAGGGAATGACTATTCCTCTCAATAGCACAGAAGGCGCAAAAACAGGTGTTACTGAAGCGAATCCTGGTGTAGCAGCCATGATGCGTGTGTTGGGAGAACTCACAGATGAACTGCGCCGTTCCATCGATTTTTATCTCAACCAAAGCGAAAACTTAGAAGTAGCCCAGATTTTTTTAGCAGGGCCAGGTGGAGGACTAGCACAGTTGGATGAGTTCTTCACGCAAAGATTGAGTTTACCTACCTCTCAAATAGATCCGATTGGATCTTTATCTTTGGAAGTTGACGAAGAAAAGTTTCCCAATGTGCAACGTCCTGGATTGGGGATAGTACTCGGTCTTGGGATGCGTTCAGTGTGAGATTGGGGATTGATTGGGACATGGGGGACAAGGAGGACTTATCAGTTATCAGTTATCAGTTATCAAATTAAACTGCTCACTGCTCACTGTTAACTATTAACTATTAACTATTAACTGTTAACTGTTAACTGATTCATGCCCAATGACCAATGACAAATGACCAATGACAAATGACGAAAAATGTACAGTTTAGATATTAATTTTCTTAAAGACCGCCCAAATTTTCAGAAAAAGACTGAAAAGAAGGCAAATGTAGCAATAAATACAGGGAATTTAGCGCCTGTATTTATTGGGGTGGGGGTTGGTGTAATTTTCCCTGCTTTTGTAGCAGCTGGTTTGTGGTTTTTGCAAACAAAAAATGCTGAGATAGAGCAAACAATTGCCCAATTGGAACAGGAAAACCAAAGCTTAGATGCCCAAATCGGCAGTATTAACAAGATTAAGGAACAAACTAATAAAGTCAAGGCGGAGACACAATCTTTAGTGACAGTATTTGATCAAATTCGTCCTTGGTCTGCAATGTTAGAAGATTTGCGCGATCGCATTCCAGCCACAGTCCAAATAGAAAACGTCAAGCAAATACCACCTGCTGCTGCTGTTGAGGGACAGCCACCACCAAATCCAGCCGGAGGAATAGAAATTACTGGTTTGGCTCGCTCTTTTAATGATGTCAACGATTTTTTGCTGACTCTACAACAATCTCGTTTCTTTAAAGCCAGTGAAGCCAAAATTATTTCCACAGAACTAGTAGATGCACCATTAAAAAATACTGTCACTCCAACAGGTGTCACAATTAAACCACCGAAAGTAGCTAAATACACTATTCAAACCAGCCTCAGCGATATCCCAGCTTCGGAGCTAATTCGCGAATTAGAACAAAAAGGCACAGTGGGATTAGTCGCACGTATTCGTAGTTTGCAAAAAACAGGAGTCATTCAAAAATGACGCTGAGTGAAGATATTAACTTTATGGAAGGCGGGGAATTAACCGAGGCAAAATCAGCCTACCCCGTTGTGTTTGGCATTAGTTTTACACCCAAAATTATAGGCATTTTGGTCGGGGCGTTGGGATTTGTTGGCGCACTTTATATGTTGTTCACTTTAGTTATGCCGGCTTGGGACGCCTTCGGACAAAACCAAAACAAACAAAGTGAACTGCAAGGACAAGTTGACCAAAAGAAAGCCACTATCAAACAGATAGATCAAGTCAAACAAGAACTCGCAGACGCCAAGCAGCAACAAACTCAAGTTTTAGGTTTATTTGCCAATGAGAAAACCTTAGACACATTACTACTGGACTTGAATCGTTTGGTTGAAGCTAACAACTCTACTATTTCTATCAATACTACCAGAGCCGAACTGAAGAAATTTGTACCAGTTTCAGATAAAGCTGAACCAATTACTGATGGCTCATTGGGAACACAAGTAGATGGCAAGCTCAAGCGGAGAAGTGTGAATGTCGAAATTATTGGAACTTATGAACAAACGCAATCAATACTCCGTAATATTGAGCGTTTGCAACCTTTATTAATAGTAAAAGACTATCAATCCGCCTTAGCTCCAGAACCTCCTGCTACACCAGGCAAAAGGTTATTGCAAGTTGGGCCAGCACCAATTTCTACATCCTTTCAGTTACAAGCACTAATGCCACTTAGTCCGGAAGAGGCCGCAGCTGTTAAAGCAGAACCGAAGAAGTAGGGGACATGGAGGACACGGAGGATAAAGGAAGAGAGCTATACGCTACTTACAACCAAGTTTTAAGCGGTCTAATAAACATGATTAAAAATCCAAATAAACCACGTCTACTTTGAGAACTGTAGTTTTGTAGGTTGAGTTACACTCCGTTCCACCCAACCTACATAATGTCCTTTTTGAAAAACTCCTCTTTTCAAGATGGACGAGGTTTAAATGGATTATTGGTGAGTAATCAACAGATGAAGGGAACTAGGAAGACCAAAAACATAACAGAAAATTTTGACCATATATATCAAATAGCTCTCTTCCTTTATCCTCCGTGTCCTCCGTGTCCTCCGTGTCCACGCCACGTGCTACAACGCGGGGGACCCGCGCAACGCAGTGGCTCCCCTTGTCCCCCTTGTCCTCAGATTAATTTAATGACGCTGTGTTATTTCGATAGAAATTTTGGGAAATATACAAACTATAAACACAATTAACAGCGCACTTACGTATAAATACCAAGAAATTGGTTGCAAAAATAGTCAAGACAATAGTCAAGAAATTTGGTTAAATGTGAGGAATGAACTGTGAGACAGCTTCACGGTAAAGGTTTAGATTTAATATTAGGTGCAACTACAATAGTCTTTTTAGCTGCTCAACCAGTCAAAGCACAGGTTACGCAAATTACGGATGTGCAGCTCAAAACAGTTAATGGCGGAGTAAATGTTGTTTTAAAAACTTCTGCTGGTTCTCGTCCGCAAATTTTTACGACACAGAGGGGCAAAACTCTAGTTGCAGATATTATTAATACTCAACTACGTCTACCCCAAGGCAATAGTTTCCGCAAAGATAATCCCCTTCCGGGAATCGCTTCTATTCAAGTGACTCAGCTAGATACCAATAGCATCAGAGTCTTAGCAATTGGTACTGACAGCGCTCCCAATACTCAACCTTTGGTGCGGGGGACAAACGTGATTACTCTTGGCTTGAGTCCGAGTACAGGAACCACAGCATCAGCACCCACACCTCCCCAAGCACCTACCCCTACCCCCAGTCCATCAGTTCCACCCGTTGTCCCCAATCCCCAAGTCAGTATTGATGGTACACCAGCGCAAACAGCTGGGCCAGGACAAGCGCAAACCCCAGCACCACCTTTCTTACCTAGAGCCGTTGCACCACCAGTGGGAGATATTGCCATTTCCAATATTGATGCTTCTCCGAGTGTGGTTGATTTAGGAACTCAAGAACGTGTACCCCGACTTGTGCTAAGAGATGCACCAGTCAGGGAAGTGTTGTCATTGCTTGCTCGCGCTGCTGGTTTGAATTTGGCTTATACGGAAACACAAGCAGCAGGAGGACAAGGGGGACAAGGAAGTTCGACGATTTCTTTGGATATAGAAAACGAACCTGTACAAGATGTGTTTAACTACGTCTTGCGTCTGAGTGGTTTGGAAGCCAACCGTAGTGGACGTACAGTTTTTGTTGGGCCGAGACTACCCAACTCTACCCGCGATGTAGTCATGCGGAACCTGCGACTGAATCAAGTAACAGTGGGGACTGCTCTCAACTTTTTGGTGTCCTTGGGTGCAGAAAGTGCTGTGAACCGCGAACGCCAAGTCACTAATGTTAGTGCTGTTCCTGTAGCTGCTGGAGCTGCTCCGATTACTCAAACCCAGACAACTACAGAAACAAGAGTTGAAACTCAACGCATAGATTTTCAGGACTCTAAACCTTTATTAAGAGGTTTACAGGCACTTGGAGACGAGCGGACAAATTCTCTAACTTTAATTGGCCCAGCGAGACAAGTTGAGATGGCTATGGCTCAACTGACTCAACTAGATGTCCGCCGTCGGCAAGTGGCAGTCAATGTCAAAATTATTGATGTTAACCTTTTGAATACCAAGGACGTTAACACCAGCTTTTCCTTCGGGGTTGGCAATAATTTCTTTGTCAATGATGGCGGTGCAGCATCTCTAAATTTTGGTGGATCTAGACCAGCTACGAGTACAGAAGCATCTAGCAGTGTGACAAGCACACCTGTGATTGGCAACCCAATTACAGGAACACCCTTCCTGGATGTAAACAATCAGCTTGTTATTCCAGGTGGAGGCTCTGGTACAACAATAGTTAACCAATCTTCAAATTCTATCACTGTTGGTGGAGTAACTGTCCAACCTGGTACTGCAACTGTACTACCCAATAGAGATGCAGTCACTTATCAACCAATTTCACCATCTTCAACTAATCCATTACAACCAGGTATTACAAATGTTACTCGTGGTACAAATGATATAATCACCGTTGATACAGAAGGTAAAATCAGTGTGTCTCCTGGTAATACAGGAACAGTAACATCTGCCCTACCTTCTTTATACCAGTTCCCCAAACGTTTTCTTGCTAGTTTGCAAGCTCAGGTGCAAAGTGGCAATGCCAAAATTTTGACAGATCCAACCTTAATTGTGCAAGAAGGTCAAAATGCTAATGTCAATCTGACTCAGCAAGTAGTAGGAAATATTAAGAACGAAATCACACGAGGTGATGGCAGTTCTACACAAACTGTGACAGCAGAGAAAGAAGATGTGGGTTTAACTTTAGCCGTCAAAGTTGAGCGAATTGATGATAATGGTTTTGTTTCTCTTTCTGTAGCTCCTACTGTCAAAGCACCACAAGCTTCTGCTGACATTAATCTGGGTTCGGGTAGTAGCCAGCAAATATTTTTGGTATCTCAGCGATCGCTTAATTCCGGTTTGGTTCGTCTACGCGATGGTCAGACTTTGATTCTTAGTGGCATTATTCAAGACACAGACAGGTCAACTGTCTCTAAAATTCCTATCTTAGGTGATATCCCCTTGATTGGCTCGTTGTTTAGAAGGACAAACAAACAAAATCAGCGCAACGAGGTAATTGTATTGCTAACACCTCAAATTATGGATGATTCTGAGAAATCATCTTATGGCTATAGTTATACTCCTAGTCCAGAGGTGCGGCAAATTCTTGAGCGTCGTGGTTTGCAGGTTCCCAAGCAGTAGGTAACAAAGTTCTTTGAAAGCATAGTTTTCTTTGTGTCTTTGTGCCTTTGTGTTGAAAAAATTATTATTGAAACACCAAGACACGAAGACACCAAGAAGTGAGTGAATCATCCCACCCTATAAACGAATGGAGCTTATTTTCTCATTCATTACTACTTTGATAATTAAATACCAGTTCCTTTGCATCACGTTTTTTAATTACTTTTGCAGGTACTCCCACGGCTATAGAGTAGGGAGGAATATTTTTACTAACAACTGCTCCTGCTCCAATTACACTACCTTCACCAATAGTGACTCCATCTAAGACTGTGACATTATGTCCTATCCAGCAGTCATCTTCTATAGTTATTCCCTGGCGAGTAATACCTTGATCTACGATATATTTTGTCGGATCTGCAAAATTATGATTATTAGAAAATATTCCTGCGTGAGCAGCAATTAAGCAGCGTTTACCGATAGTAATATCTCCCGGCCCAGCAATACATACACCAGGACCAATAAATGTTCCTTCACCAATTTGTACACAGGTGTTGTCTAAAGCACCAATAGTTACATCTTTTTCAAGTGCAACACCTTTTTCTAAGGTAATTTTGTTATTTTCTCCTTTCGCATCTATACGCGCACCTTTAAAAATATGCACATAACTACCAATTTTAATTTGATTAGTACCTATAAATTCAACACCATTTTGAATATAGACTGAGTTATCTATTTTGGCAAAAATAAAACGATAAAGTAGCTTTCTTAAACTAGGACCAAAAGCTATTGTTGGTAATTCTCCCAGCAAGTTAATTAGTAAAACTTCTTTCAGGCGCTGCACTTTGGATAAGGAATTTTGATTCATAATCTTTCTCCATATTCTTGATCTAATTTATGAATTGTTTTGTTGTCTATGCACAACTATAGCTTTTGTTATTTAGGTAATAATCTGTCATACATTTAAATTTGTTTGGCAATATACAGAAAAAACTGATACTTTTGGTAGATTTTTGCCACAAATAAATAATGTTGAAAAAAGCAAGGAGATAAATTACTTTTAGCTAGTGTTAATAGGCACAAAAATCATTTCGACAAGAATTCACTTGTTTGAACTACATTTAAAATCAAGTTCAAGTTTGCTATGAGACAAATATAATTTGTCTAATCAATACTTCGGTTATGCTCAAATTCTTGTAACTATAAAATACAAGTCAGAGCTAACTTGATATCGCTTGTGTTTTATGACAAGGAATTTTTTCGCTTTAATGCAGGTATTAGAATCAAATGAGTATTGTCTAAGTAATCTTGATCAAGCAATGACATGGTTTCTCTCACTCAACCATCAAACCAATCAAATATCAAAGTTTATGGTTGAAATAGACTAATGCTTGGTTTTTTAGTAAAATCAGAGATTTACATAGCAGAATCAATATAGGGTATAGCCTACAGCTATCTTCTGCCAAATAGTAATAATCTCCTCAACAAGTTAGTTAGACAAGTATTCTTTTGATAAAACTACATTTGTTGAAGCTTCTCTATTGAGTGGTGAAAGTTTGCATTTTTGCATCAACTAAATGTAGGCATTAATTTTTCGTTTTTCCAAAAATTTCTTCTATGCTGGGATAACACTAGGGTGGAAATTCACCAACTTCAGCCATCACATTGAACCGAAGTGCAAACACATAAGCACTTCCTCGATTCATATAACGGCTTTCTTGCAGCCAATTTTTGTAGTGCGCTGCTTTGATCATGATGGGCGTAGGTTAACCACAGACAAATTAAACTGGGTTTGTAACTTTATAATCTAAAATTACTTACTCTAATTATCTATAACATAATTCATTTAATTATTCTAAAATAAAAAGATTCATTTAATTTTTTTTATATTTGATAAAATTATAATTAAGTTTCATATATTTATGAGCCACATATATTAACTCAAAAAATATTGCTTCTTGCTAAAGATAGATTTTTGAGCAAAAGCTAGGACTGTTGCAATACGGTTCGGTTAAGAATTTTTCGTCATAATTTTGGGTATATGGAGACGTTGCACTGCAACGTCTCTACAGGGTTAAAATGTCAATAGGTTTGTCTTATCCGAACCGTATTGACTAGTTAATGGCGATCGCTAACCAAGTAGGATAAGCATAAGAATCAACAAACAGTAACTTTTGTTCTAAGTAACTACTGAATATACGGTTGGCTGTGGCTTGAAGATTCTCGAATATACGGTCATCATCACCAAAAGCTTCAAATGCAAGACTCCACCAATTATTTTCCTTGAGCGTCAAATAAGTCAATTCCACTTTACAGGCGTTATCAATGGTTTCATTTTCCGAAACAGCTTGTAGTGAAAAATCATCTAAAACTTCGTAAAGTTGGGAATAGCGAACTTTCTGCACACTCACCCACACAGGATGAGTTGCAATCTGCTGTGCTGGAAAACTTTCTCCCGTCGAGTCATGACATTCCCACTTACTCCACTTTTCTACTTTCCCCTCCGCAAATTCACCGAAACTCATGACACCTAATTCAGCTTTGCGCCATTTGACTTCTAGTTGTTCTTGCCGTAATTTGATACCCAAAAATTCGCACTCAGGAGAGTACAGATATAAATCTTCTCGTGGTGCTTCTGGTTGTGAAGATTGAACTAGACAATGTTGCTCAAACCAAAATTGAATATTTTCTGGTATGGTGCCAGGGTAAAACCAGCGCATTTCGTAAGTTGTTAGCATCCGTGGGAGAATGAAAAACGACAAATCACACTTGCCTTGTATTGCTTCCAGCCCAGAGGAATTGAAACAAATGTGGAAACGAATTGCAGTAATTTTGTTACTAGTGTTGAGCTTTAGCCTTACTAACTACGGTACAGCGTTTGCCGCACTCAGAAGTTTTGTAGACACTAGTGATGGCTATCAATTTTTATATCCTAACGGCTGGGTGCAAGTTAGAGTTAATGACGGCCCGGATGTGGTCTTCCACGATTTGATAGAATTTAGTGAAAATGTTTCTGTAGTCATCAGTCCAGTACCAGAAGGTAAGAGCTTACCAGAATTAGGGACGCCGGGTGAAGTAGGATATAGGCTAGCCAAAAATGCTCTTGCTCCTGATGGTTCAGGACGTACAGCGGAATTAGTCAATGCAGAGCAAGTCGAATCTAATGGTAAAACATATTACAAATTAGAATATTTAATTACGCTCCCTAATAAGCAACAACGACATAACCTCGCCAGTGTTGCCACCAGCCGAGGTAAGCTTTTTACATTAAATGCCTCAGTGCCAGAAAAACGCTGGCGCAAAGTCAAAGGGGCCATAGAAGAATCTGTTGATTCTTTTTCTGTATATTAGTCAAGGGTCATTAGGGATCGGGGATCGGGGATCGGGGAAAAAATTCTTAATTTTGTAGGCGCAAGCCTTCCCGTAGGGTATTTTGAATTGTTTTGTCTCCCTTGTTCCCGCGTCCGGTGCGTCCCCCTTCCCTTGTCCCCGATCCCTGTTCCCCGACGATCCCCAATTCTAAACTATGGGTATTCCAAACTTTGTACTTGCATCTGCTTCTGCGGCGCGGCGCCGCTTGTTACAAACTGTTGGTATTGAACCGATAGTTTGTCCGAGTGATTTTGATGAGTCGCAAGTGAAAATCAGTGATCCGGCGCAGTTAGTGCAAATTTTGTCGCAACGAAAAGCGGAAACTGTAAGTCCTCAGTTTGAATCTGCTTTAGTCATGGGTTGTGATTCGGTTTTAGCTGTTCATGGTGAGATTCACGGAAAACCAGCAGATCCTGATGAAGCCCGCCAACGTTGGCGGATGATGCAGGGAAGTTTTGGTGATTTATATACTGGTCATACTTTGATTGATAAATCACGCAATCGCAATTTAGTCAAGCATCAAGTAACAAGAGTTTATTTTGCCCAGATTAGCGATCGCACTATTGACGCCTACATAGCCACAGGTGAACCCCTTAAGTGTGCTGGTGCTTTTGCCCTCGAAGGTCGTGGTGGTTTATTTGTGGAAAAAATAGAAGGCTGTCACAGTAATGTGATTGGGCTGAGTTTACCCCTGTTGCGGCGAATGCTAGAGGAATTGGGGTATGATGTGGCAGATTTTTGGAATTAGGAATTGGTTGTTATTGAGAAAAATCAACAATCAACAATCAACCACCAATTAATAAGGTTATGATATCTGCCATATTAATAAGAATGCCCCTGTGAGGAGTTATCTGCTAGTGTCATGTTTATTCTTAAAAGGCAGGATGTTGAAATATCGACAATTGACCACCCAAAACGGGATCAGCAAGTACCGATTCTCAATTATCAGGGGCAGACCTTTAGATTAATCAGTGTATTTAAAGCTAGCCAAGAAGAAGAAGCAAAATCTTTGTGGAGAGATTTAACCGATAACAAAGGTAAAGCTTGTGTTTTGCTAGAAGAACCGGAACGTTTTAGTATTTGGGGCAAAATTCGTCTAGATCAACTCGGTAGTGACACGGGTAATCATAGTAATATCGGTGTTTTTACTCAAGCTAGTATTTTGCTGTTGCAAGCTGTGTACATGGACATTGAAGACTTTTTGGGTAATAGACAAGCTGCCTTATTTGAGAAAGAAATGGTTGAGACTTTGCAAAAGGGGCAGTTTCCTCAAGTGTCTTCGCCTGAAGGAGTCAAATACTTACTAGAACTAGACCCGCTAACTACTCCAGTTCCTAACTGGCAAGAAAATCATGTCATCAATTTATTGCAAGAATTGCATCGATTAGGAAAAGCCTATTTTGGCAATACTAACTTTGCTCATTCTGTAGCTGATAAATTACAAGATATGCCGGAAGGAGAGCGATCGCTATTCATCAGTTGGCTAAATCAGTCTCCACTGAGTAAACTGTGGCATTAGTGTATATCAGTGTTTGTTGACGTTGAATCCTGGATAATTGAACATATAAATTGGCAAAAAGCTTGTTATATATTCTTTTCCACGATTGAACACTCAAACAACATTGAGGATATTCCTGTCACGGTCAAAAATCATGAGTAGCATTTACGACAAGTCTCAACGTTCTAAATCTTTATTCACCACTCAGAATATTATTTTGGCTAGCATAGGTTGGGGTGTGCTGGCACTATTGTACTTTTTAATGTTTAGTGCCAAGGTTCCGACCGGAGTAGACTGTGTAGCAAAACTGAGTGCAAAAGCCCAAGAAGCAGCAACTTGCTTAAGACGTGCTGATTGGTACGTTTTGGGGACGAATATTTTTGAGGCAACAGCTTATCTATCTGCTAGTATTTTATGTCTAAGGAATTGGCGCAGTCAGCAAATTATGAGCGATCGCAACGTCTGGCTGGCAATTGGTATTGGTATGCTTTCTTATTTCCTGGGAGGGATATTTTTTGGATATACGGAAATCGTCTTAAAAGAAGAACCTTTCCCATCATTAGGTGATGTATTTTTCGTAATCACATATCTGTTGCTGGGCGTAGGTATAATTTTAGCAGTGGCTTCTAGGCGACTGAATTTGGAAACTTCGCAGTGGATAATAGTATTGGCAATAGGAGCCTTTGGCAGTGCGTTGGCATGGCTAATTTCCAATCAACCACAGACCGCAGCAGTCCAAGCCCAATATTCTCCTGGGTTAGAAGTTGTTGCTTCTGTTTTAAATTGGTTTTACGTGATCAGCGACGTATTGCTGTTAATTATCGCTACTACTCTACTGCTAGCTTTTTGGGGCGGACGAGTTTCTCTTTCTTGGCGTATGATTGCAGCTGCGGCATTTTCGCTCTACATTGCAGATATGTGGTATAAATACGCCACAAATTCGATTCCCAATTATCAAAGTGGAGAGATACTGGAAGTGTTTTGGGTCTGGAGTGGAATTTTATTTGGTATGGGTGCTGTCTTGGAATATGACGCATCACTAAGCCGTTCCCGTCGAGAACGGAACAGAAAACGTAGTTAGAAAATTGTTTGTTTGGTGTCCCGCCGTGAGAAAACTAACAGAATCTGATAAACAAGAAATCTTACAATTATACCGTCAAACTGCTGAAACAACCTCTACTTTGGCAGAACGCTATGACGTAAGTAACTCGACAATTAGTCGTTTACTCAAAAGTACCTTACCAGAAGATGAGTACGAATACCTTGTTTCGTTAAAGCGTGCTGCTAGAACTCCAGAAGGAAAAGCACAGGTCAGTTATGATCACCTACCGTCTTTTGTGCAGGTAGAACCGGAAGTTTTAGAGCAACCGCAAGAGAAGGTAAGTCCACCCCAAGAGGACCAACCTACTCCTGTTGTTGCAACTGATTCGACTGATTCAACCTCTAATAGCAGACGAGTCAAGCGGCGTTCTTCTGCACCCCACGAGACTAAACGACCAGTCATCAAGCAATTAGAACTTTTAGAACCCAAAGCTCAAGAAATCACCAATATTCCTAGTCCGTTAATAGAGGATGTACATACGGATTCTCAAGCGATCGCTCATATGCTGGGTGAAGAATTGCTAGACGAGTCGGAAGAATTAGAAGATTTAGATGAGGAGCTCGAAGAAGAAGACTTCGATGATGAAGACTTCGAGGAAGAGGAGGAAGAAGAATATCGAGAACGACCACGTCTAGTGACCAGAACTAGAACTGGTGACAGTTTTGTACGAGTCTTACCCTTCTCAGCCGCTAGTTTACCCAGAACTTGCTATTTAGTGATTGATCGTTCCTCAGAATTGATTACCAGACCATTGCGAGAGTTTGGCGATTTGGGCTATATCTCTAATCTAGAGACTCAAGAAAGAACTTTGCCGGTGTTTGATAATCACCGAGTTGCAAAACGCTTTTCTACCAAACGCGATCGCGTAGTCAAAATTCCTGATAGCAGAATGTTGCACAAGGCTCGTTACCACCTCCAAGCCAAAGGTATTACTCGGCTATTAATTGATGGTCAGGTTTATTCTTTGTCTTCGGTTTAGTGTTATTGTTGGCGGTTCGTTCCTGGACTTTTCAATTATCCCCCGCCTTTAGGCGTGGGGAGAGCCATTCGATTTTGGATTTTGGATTTTGGATTTTGGATTTTGGATTTTGATTGGCTCCACAGATTTTTCTGGGAGATTTTACCATCAAAGAAGTATCGGTCAATAATTTGACTAAAATACCTTCTTAAGAGCTTCAAACCAACGAGATGCTAATTTTCCTTCGCCAGTATTATTCGGGTGACATCCATCGATAGTATCAGACACATTGAAACCATTATACTGATCTACGACGATCACAGGTGATTGATATGTACTGGTTTGGTTAGCAAGGTTGGGAATCAGCGAATTAAATGATATTTTACGCTCCTCACTACCACAGGTTGTAATAATTTGAGCCAGCAGTATCTTTACATAGGGATTATAGTATCGGAGCTTTTGAATAATCCCACGTATGTCCTCGATGGTACTCTCTGGGCTTTCTCCACTTCCTAAATCATTAGTACCCAAATGAATCAGCACTATATTTGGTCGAGTGCTGCTTGCCCATTGGTCAATCTGAGCTAGTATCTGATCAGCTCGCCAACCACAATGACCCTCATTATCTAAGTCAAAATCTGGCTGAGGAGGAGTTCTGCCACAATTAACTCGGAGTGAGCCAACAAAATCAACATTGTAACCTCCATTGAGTAAATAAAACCAAAGTAAGCGACGGTAGCTGTTTTGACCTCCCTCTCCTCCAGTAATTGAGTCCCCAAGAGGCATAATTCGTATAGAACTAGAGTTTTGTACAATTAAACGTGGTTTGTTACTTTTGTTTGTACCGAACGCTGTTGCATTGAAAGTACTTTTACCTGTGACTTCTAAAGTCACAAACATAACTATAATGCTTAAAATTATCAACCACCAACGACGCATATTACTACCTCTTAAATAAAGATATGCAGTTAACTTGATTGGTCGCGGTTGCTAAGATTATTAGGAGCTAAAAATTGATGATAAAACTCTCCTAATTGCTGTAAAAACATGCAACAACATGCCTTTACAGAATATGTTTTTTTCAAAAAATGCAACCTAGTTATTCATTAATTTAAATATAACAGTATTATAAATAATCATTATGATGGGCATAACCTATCAATGGTTAATTCATATTTGTATGCTAGCTATTACATGTTTATAAATTCGTTTTTTCGCCTCTAGTCAGCTATCTTGAACAGCATTCCTAAAATTGTGAACAACAAGATACCCGACTTCTTGTAGATACCCATAAGATGGCTTACCGGAGGTTATAAGTCGGGGACTGGATCTCTCAACAACTCATTTAGCATTGCTACATGAGGGCGAATAAACCACGTCTACTTTGAGAACTGTAGTTTTGTAGGTTGGGTGTAGCGACAGCGAAACCCAATATTATAGTTTGGTTAATGTTGGGTTACACTCCGTTCCACCCAACCTAAATAATGTCCTTTTTGAAAAACTCCTCTTTTCAAGATGGACGAGGTTAATTACTAAAATTGTTCCTGGTTTAACTCTGGATTATGCCATCATAAAAACTGTCTATGTTATAAATTTTTTTCGACATTGTATATAAAAGCAATTCCTACAAAATTTGGTCAAAATTATGCAACGTTTTTTCAAGTTTTTTTGACATTGTCTGCTTTATCTTCTTTTTTTTCGATCTTATTGATGCTGCTTCTGCTCAACCTATTCCTACTAAGAAAGGTACAGATGCAAACTACGTCGATGCTGGTCTTGCTTCTGGTGTTACCAATGGTGAACAAAGTAATGATTCTGCAACATTGGGTGGGAATGTTGCTGGTCGCATGAAGCTTGGTAGTACTCCTTTAGGAATTAATGCTTATGAAAATAGCTCTGCTTCTGCTATAAGTCTGAACGGTGGTATTGGCTATCGGTTTAAGTAGCTTGCTTGTTTGGTTAGCAAAAAAATTTTTGGATAACGTAACAAATAACTGATAATTTATTAAGTAAGATTGCTGGGTTTGCTAGGTATTACATATACTGAAAAACCCAGTTTTTTATCGTGTTAAAATTAAACTATTCTTCTTATCCCCGACCGGATTACCGGGAAAAATTAGCCGAATGGGTGCTTCTAAATTCACGCTTCGGCGTTTATCGATGACTTCTTGAGAATATTATACAATTTGCAATGGTTAAATCCGCTCCTCTTCCCATCACCAGCCGTAAGCCTTCTAAAGTAGAAGCAATCAAAGAACGCAGTAATTGTTTGCGTGAACCAGTCGCCACAGAAATTCTTCAGGATACAACGCATTTTAGCGAAGATGCAGTACAAATCCTCAAGTTTCACGGCTCTTATCAGCAAGATAACCGAGATAATCGGGCTAAAGGACAGGAAAAAGATTATCAGTTCATGCTGCGGACAAGAAATCCTGGTGGTTTTGTACCGCCGCAGTTATACCTGACTCTGGATAAACTAGCTGATGAGTATGGCAATCATACTTTGCGTGCTACCACTCGGCAAGGATTTCAATTACACGGGATTTTAAAGAAAAATCTCAAAAGCGCGATCGCCACGATTGTGACAAACATGGGTTCGACTTTGGGAGCTTGTGGTGATGTCAACCGTAATGTCATGGCTCCCCCCACACCTTTTAAAAATAAAGCAGAATATCAGTACGCTTGGGAATATGCCGAGAATGTGGCTGAGTTACTGACACCACAAACCGGTGCTTATTACGAAATTTGGTTAGATGGCGAAAAAGCCATTAGTGGTGAAGAAAACCCAGAAGTCAAAGCTGCAAGAGAAAGTAATGGCACTGGTACTATTTTTCACGACAAAGAAGAACCTATTTATGGTACTCACTACATGCCGCGCAAATTCAAAGTTTGCGTCACGGTTCCAGGAGATAATTCAATAGATTTGTATAGCCAAGACCTCACCTTAGTGGTAATTACTGACGCTCAGGGAGAATTAGCAGGATTTAACATCTTTGCTGGTGGTGGTTTAGGACGTACACACAACAAAGAAGAAACTTTCGCCAGAGTTGCAGATGAGATTTGCTATGTGGCGAAAGCAGATGTTTACGATATGGTGAAAGCCATTGTTGCGACTCAAAGAGATTATGGCGATCGCACAGACCGCCGTCACGCTAGATTAAAATATTTAATCCACGATTGGGGCGTTGATAAATTCCGGGCAATGGTGGAAGAATATTTTGGGAAACCGCTAGAACCCTTCCAAACTCTGCCAGAGTGGAAATATGAAGATTTCCTCGGTTGGCATGAACAAGGTGATGGTAAGCTGTTCTTGGGTATTTCTATCGACAATGGGCGAATCAAAGATGAAGGTGACTTCCAACTCAAAACCGCCTTACGGGAAGTAGTCGAGCAGTACAACTTACCGATCCGCTTGACTCCCCACCAAAATGTGATTCTCTACGATATTGCATCTGAGAACAAGCAAGCTGTTGAAGATATTCTCAATCGTCATGGTGTTATCACCAATGTTGACAGCATCGACCAGATTTTCCGTTACTCAATGGCTTGTCCTGCATTACCTACTTGCGGTTTAGCAATTACCGAATCAGAGCGGGCGATTCCAGGAATTTTAGAGCGGATTCGCGCTTTGTTAACGAAAGTGGGTTTACCAAATGAACATTTTGTGGTAAGGATGACTGGATGTCCTAATGGTTGCGCTCGTCCGTATATGGCGGAACTTGGGTTTGTGGGTAGCGCTCCCGAAAGTTATCAAGTCTGGTTGGGTGGTTCGCCAGATCAAACCAGACTCGCAAAGGCTTACACCGAGAAATTGCATCATAATGATATTGAAACTTTCCTAGAGCCAATTTTTGTGTACTTTAAGAAGTCACGTAAAAAAGGTGAAAGCTTTGGAAACTTTTGCGATCGCGTCGGGTTTGATGCAATTCGGAAGTTTACCGACTCTTACAAATCAAAACTTGCCAAAGCTGCGAGTGTAGGACGTCATCGGATTACCGTTCGCGATGATGTTTATGCTGTGCTGAAGAAAACTGCTGACAGTCAAGGAAAGTCAATGACGGATGTGGTGGATGAAGCATTAAAGCTTTACTTGAAAACAGAGTGATACAGAACCCCGATTTTTCTAAAAAGTCGGGGTTATTTTTACTCTACCAGTTCCAAATGAAATCCACTTTCCTCAAAACTCTTACATGGGTATTTGCGATCGCTCTCAATTTTCTGTTTGAATTGATTATTATTTCTAACTACTTTCGCAAGCACAGCACTTTGTTGACTTCGTTCACCATTTTGAAATTGCAGTGGATATCCTGAAGTTTCTGTCGCTGGAAGATTAACAGATTTGAGATTATCTAACACACCTTGTCGAGTTGGATTTTTAGACTGGGAAATCAACTGAGAAATAACTTGAAGAAAAGCTTTGGTAGCATCATAACTACCAGCAGTTCGTGAACTAACCCTGACTTCCGGTATTGTACAAGCCTTATTTGCAAAATCTTTAGCGTTGGGTTCTCCACTAAACCAGGGAATTGTCATGACTAAGCCTTCAATATCATCTTTACCTTGTCTGATAATTTCTGTACTATATAGTGAACTTGCTGCTAGTAACTGCAAATTTCGATCTAGATTTTCTTTATTTTCTTTTAATTCATGAGAGATTTCTACTATTCTAGAAACTAGATCAAGACTTGGTAAAAACACAACTCCATCCGCTTTATTTTGGAAAACTTGAAAAGCTTCATAAGATGTTTGTAAACCTGAACTGGCTATATCTCTAGTTAGAATTACACTTCTACCTGCTTGTTTATCTTCAAAGAATTTTTTAAATTGTCCTGTTATACTTTCGCTCGAAACATCATCTTTTTTATAATAAACTACAATTCTTTTCAGGTTTTGTTTTATGGTATATTTAGCTAATCTTTCTCCAATTTCTTTATCGGAAGGAACTGTTCTATAGAAAACATTGTTTTTATATTTAAATTCTTTCCAGCTTAATAGTGTGCTGGTGCTAATCGGAGATACCATTGCTAAACCAGCAGCATCATAATCACCTACAGCAGCATAACTAACGGAACTCGGACCATGTCCAATTACACCTAAAACTCTGTTGTCTTTAATCAAATTTTGAGCAACTTTTTTTGCATATTCTTCATCACCATAATCATCTGCGATGACTATGTTGAGTAATGGTTTACGGAATTTTTTGTTTTTTTCATTAAATTCAGATTGTGCAAGTGCTACACCCCTTAATGTTTCTCTAGCTAAATCTTTTCTAGCGCTGATATCATTTATAGGTACGGCAACTGCTAATGTCACATAATTACCACTTTGTTGTGCTAGTGCATTGTTGTAGTAAATTTCTGCTTCTGGATCAGCTTTGTCAGTGTCTT
Source organism: Pelatocladus sp. BLCC-F211 (assembly GCF_041928655.1). NCBI lineage: Bacteria > Bacillati > Cyanobacteriota > Cyanophyceae > Nostocales > Hapalosiphonaceae > Pelatocladus > Pelatocladus sp. BLCC-F211. The sequence continues at coordinate 54,598 of NZ_JBHFLM010000148.1, forward strand.
TTGCTTTTCTGAAGAAATCAACTGCTTTTTGATAAGCGTCTTTTTTTTCTGAGTCTTGCTTTGATTCTAAACCTTTTGTAAATTCCTTAACACCAAGTTTTAAATCATAATTACCATTACCAAGAAGGAAAGAACGTTGTCCTTCACTAAATAATGTTGGTTCACAAATATAAGGAGTATATATGCATTGAATTTTTTCTTTTAACTGAAAACCTATCGCAAAAGTCGCAACACTTGCAATTGTTGCTATTCCTGCAAATATAAGTTGAAAACGTTTATGTTTTTTGATCTCTGATTTTTTATCTGCTATCTCTGATTCTTGTTTGACTATTTCTGATTCTTGACTAGCATTTAAAAACTGGTAATCTTCTATTGTCAATATTTTATCAACACTCCATAGCATTGCCTCTTTTAATTTTTCTCCATGTAAGAGCCATGCTAATTTATCTTTATCTTGTTTAGAAGATTTCCAACCTAATAATTCTTCTTCATAGGGTCGCTTATCAGCTAGCATCTCTGCAACCCATTCTGAGTTAAATATTTTCTGATAAAGTCGGTTATAAACCTTTAATTTGCCATCTTGTGCTAAAACCAATCCTGATAATCTTAATTCAGTCTGTTCTATACTTTCATCTGTATTGACATTATTGTTATTTAAGATTTCCAAATAAAGCTTTAATATTCTGACAATCGATTCTTCATGATTACGAATTCTGTCACGAATTTTACTAAAATGTTGAGGATTATCTTTTTCTTCCCAATTGGTGATGATCTTGTCATAAACAAGTTTATCTGTCCATACACTTAAATCTTTTGAATCAACTGGTACTTCATCTCTGCTATCCACAATTATCTGACAGAGTTTTTGAGTGAGAAAAGGTTGTCCTCCTGTCCATTTCCATACTTCTTTAATGATATTTTCACTAACTATAGGATTATTGACTTTACTTGTTAATCCTTCCTTAAATTGTTTTGCATCTTCTAAGGAAAAAGGAGTTAATTGAATAGCATGACCAATATTAAATGGTGTACGTTCTGTATCTTGAATTAACTTAGCAGGAGTAGCGACGCCAAGTAATACAAAAGTTAGGCGTTGATATTCTGGTTTACTAGTTCGTTGATTATAGCAGTAACGTATGAAGATAAAAAAATCATCTGCGGGGAATTCTAAACTGAGGACACTATCAATTTCATCAATAAAAATAACAATATTTTCGGTAATAGTTTTAAACAATAACTTTTCAAAGAAATAGCTGAGTTTCATTAATGGTGGTAAGTCTTTATATTCCTGCCAAAAATGTGATAAATTTTCTGGCTGTAAATGCAATTCATCTGCTAATCTTTGCATCAAAGAATAATACCATTGCTGCGGAGTCACTCCTGTATTACCTATCCCACTTAGATCAATTAAAACACATTTATAGTTTTCACTTTCTAATCTTTGTTTAACTCGCAATTGTAAGCTAGATTTCCCCATTTGTCGCGAGTTGAATACATAGCAAAAGTTACCTGCTATGAGTTGTTCATATAGTTCTCTGTCTGCTGTTCTTTCTATATAACTAGGGTTATTCGGTTGTAAAGTACCACCAACTTGATAATATGCCATAGTGTTAATTATTTAATATGATTTATCACTTAAAGATGCTCACGGAAAAATATTCGATATAATTCGCAAAAAGGTTTACTGAAATTTCCCTCTAGCTTCACTAGACCTAAGCATTGTAAGTATCTAGTAATATTTGCTTCTAATTTAATTGGATATTCTGTATTAACAACTTGATAATATGCTGCTCTCAAATCTGGAGTATTATTGAGCAGATTTAATCTTTCAATTAGATGACTCCTGTATGCTCCTTGTAAAGTTGGCGCAATTGCTAAAAATTGCGGCAAGGTAATATCATAAAGTTTGATGTAATCACAGCCTACTCGTACTAACATGGGATGACCATTTAGCAATGAAAATAATTCCTGGATTTGTATTTCTGTAAAATCTAATCCACTTATTTGTACAAAACGCTGTACTTGTTCTTGACTCAATTCTGGTAAATCTAATACTAGTCCAACATTAGTTAGAGGTGAATTATTAATATTTAGTGAAGCGTAAAATTCAGTAGAATGGACAATAATCAAACGCAGTCTTTTCCAAATTCTACCTGTTGCATCATCACGTTTTGCATTATTATGCCAAGTTCGTAGCATCGCACAAAAATTATTAGCGATCGCACCTTGTTCAAAAACTAAATCTACATGATTAAGCGCTAAAACCAAAGGATTATTTATACTTGTTAATAAGTATTTTTGAAAGTAGTTTGTAGTATTATCAATATAACTACCTTGATTCCAATATTGATCTAGCTGATTAGATAATCCTAGTTCTCCACCGACAGCAACACAGAAAGAACGCAAGAAATTTTCAATATTATTAGAAGCTGTTGCATCAATCAAAAGCTCAAAGTCTAAAGTTACTGTTTGATATCTTCTCCCTTTAGCATAATCAACTATACGATGCATCAGCCTTGTTTTACCCATAAACTGAGGCGCTTTAATTCTGATGAGAGAACCTGGCTGAGTAATATATTCATAACATTGTTGTTCAATGGTGGGACGTTCTAAGTAAAACACAGTCGAAGATTGATCTATTCTTTTACGCAGAACAGGGATTAACTCTGGTGAAAAACCTGCAAGGTTAATCTCTGTACAACCCAGTTCATGAGCATCTTCATAGGAACAGTTTCCACCCAATGCGGTGTAAAAACCAACCGCAAAAGCGATCGCAACTCGATCACCTATCGCTCTTTGTGTTCCAATTACAAAAGGGATATGTTCAGAAATTGCTCTTGCTTGGATGTCTGAATAACAAGCATTGAGAAGCACACATTCAACAATATCTGCAACATTACTAAACAATTCAGCTAAAATTTGGGGTTCAACAAGCTGCATTTTACCCAAGTCATTCTCAAAACAAAGCTCACCAGTACTCGCACCGTGACCAGAAAAATGTACAATCTGAGGCTGAAAGTTCAGTATTGCTTGACTTATATCTGTTGGACGTGCAGAAAAAGCATAATGTAAAGAAAATCTCTCTCGTTCCAGACTTGATAGCAATCTTTGTTGAATTTCTCTTAATTCTTCTTGTACGCGCAGTCTCGGCGTATTATTAGGTTCAGATGTCAGAAACAAAATTCTGATTTGACTATTGCGATCGCTGCTCCTCATCCAAAAATGCTCCACGTCTGTATATAACTTATACTCATCGCTAAGTTAGTAAATTATTTAATTGTCAACAGTAATCTTACTATGAGTATAAATAGCTATTATTGATGTGTGTTTATCAAAACACAAAGATGTGGATATACTTCAACTTGCTTGATTTGTTTTCCGGATGAAAAGCGCGGAAATTATTACCTTCTGTATATATTGTTTGTAGTAAGGACTTCAGTCCTTTATTTAAGGGAGAGGACTAAAGTCCTCACTACAAACTAGATTTTTACACTAGTCCTGAGTAACTATTTTTCAAGACTTGTTCTATTGAACCCAGTTTCTTAAACTCACTGATCATCACAGACGCTCTTGTTTGTTTATGATTGAGCATGTCTTTGAGTGGTGTGAGTAAATTCACGTCAGGATCTTTCCCCAGCGCAACTTCCGCAGCTTGCAAAACTTGGGATGCGATCGCGAAAATCTCTTGATTGTTAAATCCTTCTTTTGCAGAGATTTGGTGTTTTTCAGCGTCTGGAATTATTGCTCTTCCTGGTAATGATGTATCTAGAATTATACCTTTTAATAATGCTAGCAATGCAGCATAAATAGAAAAGTCATCACAACTATCAAATGATTTGAATTCTATGCGACCAACTTCTGCGGGAATGCGTGCGATTTTTGTCAGGGAAGGTGTAGACTTAATTAATTGTTCTGGTTTTTCTAAAAATACAATTGCTGCGGCTCTTTTACCTGTTCTGATAAATGTCCTTACCGATAAACCTTCCCATAAATCACCATTATAAAAAGGAGAACTAAAACTAAAAGGAACAATATAGGGACTGTAGTAAGTTAGCTTCTTAGCAACATCAATTAAACTTTCATAAGCTAAACCAGGGAATGATAAATTTAAATCTGGTCCATAGCTGACCATAAAAATATGAGCAGTTTGTTCATCAGGGTTAGCCTGTAAGATACTACGTTCATATTTATTAAGTGGTGGTTCAGGCTCAAAAACAGTTTTGTAAGGATTAAAACTAATTAAAATTGGCGATAAATCAAATTGTGCAGCAACTTGACGTAGCAATTCAAAACTTTCCGATAATTCATGAATAGTACTTTTAATATCGGAATTTATTGTAGTTCTGATTTCAATACCTTTGGGAATACAATCTATAAGTTTTTCAGTATCTTCTGCAAATCTCTCAAACCCTTCGATGTACCACCGCTTTTTTCTAATACCAGCGTCTCCGATACATAATTGCATGGAGTCGTTCGGGTATGTGGGTAGTTGTTTAATGATGTGATTAAATTCAGCAAATTTTGTACAGGTAAAATCTGCAAATTGTCCTTCAGAATTCAGGAAAGCAACTTCATGCTCTATGCCAAAATAAAACATTATTTACACCTTTGATTTAAGATTGATATTCTGGGAATTAACCGAATTTAACTAAAGCCAAACGATAACTATTTGCCAAAAATGGTATATACGAAAACAAGAAGCGCTCAATGAGAGAAAAACGCTTTAAATATTTACTTGGCAAATCACTAAACCTACAAATATCTAATATTTGATAGCGATTATCCCAATTTTTGATTTTATAAATATCAGAAATTCCCCAATCAAACTTGGCTGATGTGTATTTAAGAGAATCGTGGTACTTTTGATTTTTTACTATCAACGGAGACATAGAATCAAAAGCAAACCATGAACCTGGGAATTCTTGTAAAAGATTAGTAAAAAGCTGCTGTACTTGCTTTTCATTGAGATACATCAGTACACCTTCTGCTACAAATATGCAGGGTTGCATACTCACAGCTTTTACACACTCAAACCAGTTTGTATCTAAACAAGAAGCAGTGATGAACCGACGACGTTCTGTTTCTGGAAAAAACTGTTTCCGCAATTCCATGACATCCGGTAAATCTAAATCAAACCAGCGTACTTGTCCGTTATCCACTCGTTCAAAGCGCGTATTCAATCCAGCGCCAATCTCGACAACCGTACCTTGGGGGTATTGTTCTAGATAATTACGTATCCAGTTGTCGAGAATCATACCTCGTAAACAAGTTCCTGCTTGCGAATTTTTTGCATTAATAAATTTATCAAAATCATAATCAACTGCTTGGAGAATCTCAACTGATTTGGAGTCTACAATAATCGGATCAGACTGATTTATTTCATTAGCTCTTGCCCATAGGGTAATTAACAATGTTTCTTGTACAACACCTAGATTGACTTTTGTTTTAGCCATAAGTCTTATTTAAGTAGCTGATAAGATAAAACTAATTACAAAAATTCTCAATAATTCTAGCACAACAAAATCATGGCAGAACACACAGAGCAGTGAACTATAGGAAAATTTCAAAGCGTAAATAAAAGTACTTTTGAAAAAGAATGAAAAGCTTATCATGTAAGCTTTCTAGCTTCTGTGTTTTGCTTACCTTGAAAAGCCACTCCGCCTCTACTGTCTCCTGCCTTCTTGTACTAGTATGGACTTGGGAAAAGCTAGAGGCGTGAGTTTATGACAAGTGCCGTTCAATCTCCCTACAGTAGTGAACAAATAGCAGCATGGCTGCGTGGATTACTGACTATTGCTTGGGCAGATGGTGATTTTGATAACCAAGAACAAGAATTAATTGCCAGCATTACCAAAGATGAACTGGCTCCTGAGACAAAATTGGAGTCTTTGGACGTTATTGAACCAGAGGAATTAGCCGTTGTTCTGGGTCACGGTACGTCAGCAGCAGAAAATTTCTTACGTACAGCTGTGATGGTGGCGATCGCTGATGGTACATATTCTAAAAGCGAAGACTACCTTCTGCACCAGTTGTGCAAGGCTTTGGGAGAACCAGAAGACTTACTAGAGGCTCTGCGTCATACCTTAGAATTTCACCCCACAGAGCCAATAGAACAGCAGGTAGAGACTCCTTTAGTTCTCGCACCTACAAAGCTACAACTTGACGCATTATACCCGGTGCGCGACTGGCTCGACGGACTAGACATCCAAGATCCTAGAGTCGCCCGTTTCTTATGCAAAATGATTCCTTCCCAGTGTCCATTTGAACGTGACATCAAGCTATTTGGACACAAAATAGTACACATCCCACCTTTATGTAAACTCAATCCCCTGTATGAACAACTCGTTAGCTTACGTTTCCGCGCCCTCTCCTATTTAGCAGATGATTGTGGTGAGGATATTTCGGAATATATTTAGAGACGCGATGTTCCTCGCGTCTGTACAATAGTCATTGGTCATTGATCATTGGTCATTGGTCATTGGTCATTAGTACAAGACTTTTGACTAATGACCTATACTTCTTTGATGGTACAGAGCAAGCAAAAAATTCTGTGGAGTCAATCGAAAATCCACGCATCCAAAATCCAAAATCGAATGACTAATGACTAATGACCAATGACAAGGACAAATAACTAATTATGCAATTCATAGATCAGGCAAAAATTGAAGTAGCAGCAGGTAAGGGAGGCGATGGAATTGTCGCTTTCCGCCGGGAAAAGTATGTACCAGCAGGTGGTCCATCTGGTGGTAATGGGGGAAAGGGCGGTTCGGTGATTTTACGCGCTGTGGAAAACTTGCAAACTTTACTTGACTTCAGATACAACCATCTTTTTCAAGCAGAACATGGTTCTCGCGGTGGTCCAAATAATCGCACCGGAGCAAATGGTAAGGATCTGATTATTGAAGTTCCCTGTGGTACGGTGGTTTATGATGCCGAAACAGAGGAAATTATCGGGGACTTGGTGGAACCTGAGCAAGATTTGCTAGTTGCTAAAGGCGGTAAAGGTGGATTGGGAAATCAGTATTTTTTGAGTAACCGCAACCGCGCCCCTGAGTATGCTTTACCAGGATTAGCAGGAGAAGTAAAGCAGCTGCGTTTAGAGTTAAAACTTTTAGCAGAAGTAGGAATTATTGGTTTACCAAATGCGGGGAAATCCACTTTAATCTCTACTTTATCAGCAGCACGTCCCAAAATTGCTGATTATCCCTTCACTACTCTTGTGCCAAATTTGGGTGTGGTGCGTAAACCCAATGGTGATGGTACAGTTTTTGCGGACATTCCAGGATTAATTACAGGTGCTTCCCAAGGAGCGGGGTTAGGACATGATTTCTTGCGTCATATTGAACGCACGCGAGTGCTGTTGCACTTAATTGATGCTACTAGTGAGGATGCGATCGCAGACTATAAAATCATCGAACAAGAATTGCAGGATTACGGCAGAGGTTTATCAGATCGTCCCCAAATTTTAGCTCTCAACAAAATCGATGCAGTCGATAGGGAAAGTGTAGACATAGAAGCATTAGCAACACAACTTAATCATCTTTCCCGCGCCCCTGTATTTTTAATTTCAGGTGTTACTGGTGCTGGATTAGAGCCGATGCTTCAGGAAATTTGGTCACTGTTAGAGAAAGTTAATGAAGTAATATTAAGTTAGTTAAATAAAAGTTATGAATGGTTTAAATATGTTCTCTTCTGTTTAGAAAATAAACTAATGTAGCTGGAAGAGGACAGCGTAATATGGCATAAATTTCCGTAAAAATTAAAAAGTGAATTGTAAGTAGCAAGTTTGAATATATACTAATTTTTAGTAAGTAATTTAGGATAAAACCTGCTAGACCAGTCTTTTATAAGCTTTTTATCTGATGAGCTAATTGTTACATTCGTGTAATTATATTTACACCATAAGAATTTCCGATATATAACTAAATAATATTAGCTTAATATCAAGTTAGTTGAATCACGTATAAAAGCATCTGTATGGCTTTGTCAGTACAGTTGCGATCGCATCTACAAAATCATAACTACTCAACTGACTTAGATATTCCAACCAAACCAGGGTGCTGATTTCAAAAAATTCTGGAAAGCTTACCTAGCCATCTACACAGCGTGATAGAGGATGTATACCCATACCAAATTTTTGAATGTCAGCGTTGACGAATATTTGCAATTTGAACTAGAAAGTCGAATCCGTCACGAATATCTAGCAGGTCAAGTCTATCCAATGCGAGAAGACAGTGATCAATGCAAAGTGATCACTAGCAATATATTGCCTCGATTACGTACACATTTTTTTGGTACAGATTATCGGACTTATTCATCAGAGATGAAGATTAGGATTGATGATTTAGACATATTTTATTACCCAAATATCTCTGTCACTTGCAATCCTCAAGACCGAGAAAAGTTTTACAAGCATCAACCTTGTTTAATAGTCGAAGTTTTTTCCTCAGCCACGGAACGTATTCATCGTAACGAAAAGCTGCTGAATTACCGTCGATTAAACAGTTTGCAAGAGTATGTGTTAGTTTGCGAATCAAAAATCAAGGTCGAAGTCTACCATAAAAACAAGCAAAACAATTGGTTTGTAGAAGAATTGCAAGCAGAAGATTATCTCAAATTAGCTTCTGTAAACTTAGAAATCGCGATCGCAGATATTTATGAGGATGTAAAAATGTAAGGTTTTATGCTATCCTCTGCCTCAATGGTGTGAAATTGTGATCAATGCAAAAACTATTAGTTACTGGGGCTAGTGGATTTTTAGGTTGGCATGTTTGCCAGTTAGCAAATCTCAACTGGGAAGTCTATGGAACTTTCTGGACGAACTCTATAGAAATTCCTCATACCAAAATGCTGAAAGTCAATTTAACAGACTTTCAGGAATTGCAACAAATATTTAGTGAAATTCAGCCCGTCGCAGTAATTCATACAGCTGCACAATCACAACCTAATTATTGTCAAAATCATCCCGAAGAAACTTACGCAACGAATGTAATAGTCTCTCACAACATTGCTGGTTTGTGTGCAGATCATTATATTCCTTGCGTATTTACATCTACTGACCTTGTTTTTGATGGTTTAAATTCTCCTTATCGAGAAACAGATCCCGTATGTCCTGTAAATAAATACGGTGAACAAAAAGTGATGGCAGAATTGGGAATGTTAGAACGCTATCCCCTCACTGCTGTGTGTAGAATGCCATTAATGTTTGGTGCAGCAACACCCACTGCTACCAGCTTTATACAGCCATTTATACAAACTCTTAAAGAAGGCAAAGAATTAAAATTATTTACAGATGAATTTCGTACACCAGTTAGTGCTAATACCGCAGCAAAAGGGCTATTATTAGCATTAGAAAAAGTGCAAGGGATAATTCACTTAGGTGGGAAAGAAAGAATTTCTCGCTATGATTTTGGACGCTTATTAGTAGAAATATTGCAATTACCCACTACTGGATTAAAAGCCTGTCTACAACAAGATGTAAAAATGTCTGCACCCAGACCCAGCGATGTTTCTTTAGATAGTTCTCAAGCTTTTGCATTAGGGTATCAACCCCTATCTTTAGAATCAGAAGTAGCAGAATTAATCGGCAAATAATACCACCGGACTTACACACACAATCGCCGAAACTCTAAGTTTTACAGTAGGACAATACCCTGCGGGTAGCCGCTTTGCGTCTACATGAATTTACTCCACAGAGTATAGTTTGGGAAAAACAGACTGCTTGAATATTTACAACTGTGCGATCGCTCATTTATCGCATTTTCAAGCCGTCTATTCCAAAAAGATGAGATTTACTGGTGATATATATTCATCCTTTGGTTAAAGTCCATTTCCCTTCTTTAGATAGAAACATACCTCTAAAAAGCCAAGCTATTCTAAGAACAACTGAAAACAAATTTTTAAATAACTCAGGCCAAAAACAGCAAAGATTCTTTAACTTGGTGAATCTTGAAAGTTGTTTGCATCTACTTTTCTCTTATTTTCTTATTTTCTTATAACAATTACATCAAGAGTTATGACTAATCCAAACAACAATAAAAGCTATCGGGAAGTTCGACAAGATAGTTATATTGATGGTAATGGCGATACTCATACCAACATTACACGAACCACTGAAACTGTTAACAACAATAGGGTAGATTCCCAATCTTACCGCAGTGGTTATGTACAAGGCCGAGTATCTGAACGTAACTATCAAGAAGACCTTGCACAACGAGATACCAATAACGCATCGCAAGGATTGTTGTTAGGCTTTTTGATTGCTGCTTTAGCGGGATTAACAGCTGGTGCAATCTGGTACTTCAATCGACCCGACCCAGCAATAGATAACACAGCTACACCATCACAAACAACAGCACCAACTTATAGTCCCACTCCTGATGCAACTCTAACGCCGGAACCTCAACAAACCACAATTATCGAAAGAACTAGGGAAGTTCCTGTTCCGATTCCAGTTCCCGAACAACGAACCTCACCAGTACCTACCACATCGCCCAACATCAACATTACTGTCCCACCACAACAGCCTTCTAATACACAGACTACACCTACATCACCATCTAATTCCAGTGGTAGCACTTCTACTACAACTCCTACCACAGCTCCCACCACTCCACCAAGCGCTACTAGTACAACCAATCCTTCCCTAGATGGACAAAATCAAACAGATGTAACACCTGATAGTAGTTCATCTCAACAGTGAACTTTTAGTTTCTTAGTTTCCTGCACTCCTGCAAGAGGCGAATGTAGGCTTTCTAATTCTCAAAAGGCACAACAACAACATCTATTGCTTATCGTTTTAAGAAGCGTCCTAGCCAAAGCGCGTTTCTTGGCTAGTTGCTTTAATGACTGCATATTTTTGGGAGATAAATAAACATAAATGCACACCAATAAATCATGTGTGTCATCTGTATTTATCGGTGTGCATCTGCGTTTTACATAAATAATATATCCCTCTCCGCAAGCAGAGAGGAATTTGAGAATCAGACTAGACTACGAATAAGCATCAATTGGTAGACAAGAACAAACAAAATTCCTGTCCCCAAAAGCCGCATCAATACGCCCAACAGCAGGCCAGAATTTGTGTTCGCGTGTCCAAGGTGCGGGGTAAGCAGCCTGTTCACGGGAGTAAGGATGATTCCATTCTCCGATAATTAGACTTTCGGTGGTGTGCGGTGCATTTTTCAGGACATTATCTTGCAAATCTGCCTTACCTGCTTCAATTTCGGCAACTTCGTGACGAATACTAATCATCGCCTCGCAGAACCGATCCAACTCTTGTTTAGATTCGCTTTCGGTGGGTTCGACCATGATTGTACCAGCCACAGGCCAAGAAACAGTAGGCGCGTGGAAGCCGTAGTCCATCAACCGTTTAGCGATATCATCAATTTCGATGCTGGCAGATTTTTTGAGCGATCGCAAATCTAAAATACACTCATGGGCAACATACCCATTTTTGCCTTGATACAAAATAGGATAGTATGCTTCCAGACGTTTGGCGATGTAGTTGGCATTGAGAATCGCAACTTTCGTCGCATCAGTCAAACCAGCTGCACCCATCATGGCGATGTACATCCAAGAAATTACTAAGATGCTGGCGCTACCCCAAGGTGCAGCCGAAACCGCGCCAATGCTTTGTTCACCTCCGATTGTCACCACTGGGTTGCTGGGTAAAAAAGGTACTAGATGTTTAGCTACGCCAATCGGTCCCATACCAGGGCCACCACCACCGTGGGGAATACAGAAAGTTTTGTGCAAGTTCAAGTGACAAACATCAGCCCCAATATCTCCAGGGCGACAAAGTCCCACCTGAGCATTCATATTTGCCCCATCCATGTACACTTGTCCACCGTGGGTATGAACAACAGCACAAATTTCTTGAATTGCTTCTTCAAATACGCCGTGGGTAGAAGGATAAGTCACCATCAAAGCGGCGAGTTCATGGCTGTGTTTTTCGGCTTTTGCCTTGAGATCATCTACATCAATATTACCTTGGCGATCGCAAGCTACAGCTACCACTTTCATTCCGCACATTACTGCACTTGCGGGGTTAGTTCCGTGAGCAGATGTCGGAATTAAACAAACATTGCGATGTGCTTCTCCACGACTTTCGTGATACTGACGAATCACCAGCAATCCTGCATATTCACCTTGGGAACCAGCATTTGGTTGCAGAGAAATTCCCGCAAACCCAGTAATCTCACCTAACCATTCTTCCAACTGCTGGAAAAGAATTTGATAACCTTGAGTTTGTGATTGGGGTGCAAAGGGATGAATTTTGGCAAATTCTGCCCAGCTGACTGGAATCATTTCTGATGTCGCATTTAATTTCATCGTACATGACCCCAAAGGAATCATTGATGTAGTTAACGACAAGTCTTTTGTTTCCAGCTTGTGCAGGTAACGCAACAACTCAGTTTCTGAATGGTAAGAGTTGAAGATGGGGTGGGTGAGGTAGGCGCTTTTGCGCTTAAGGGGGAGATTAGAGGTTGAGGTGGGGAGAGTAAACTCATTCCCAAGGGCGAAGATTTCTAATAGGTTGTGAACATCTTCAACTGTGGTGGTTTCGTCCAGCGAAATACCTACAGCAGTTTCATCAAAAATCCGTAGATTAATTTTCTGAGCTTCACAATCTGCGAGAATTTCTTTTAAATTCCGTGTTACCAGTTCTACACGGATGGTATCAAAGAAACTTTCAGAACTGATTTTGTAGCCCAGGTGTTTTAATCCAGCAGCCAAGGTGACAGTCAAGGTGTGGATATTTTCAGCAATTTTTTTCAGTCCTGCGGGGCCATGATAGACAGCATACATACTGGCCATCACTGCTAACAATACCTGTGCTGTACAAATATTACTAGTAGCTTTTTCTCTACGGATGTGTTGTTCGCGAGTTTGCAAAGTCAAACGTAATGCTGGCTTACCTTGCACGTCTTTTGAGACGCCGACAATTCGTCCTGGTACTTGCCGCTTATACTCTTCTTTGGTAGCAAAGTATGCTGCGTGGGGTCCACCGTAACCCAAAGGAATACCGAAGCGCTGAGTACTACCAACTGCGATATCAGCACCAAATTCACCCGGAGGTGTCAATAGTGTCAGACTTAACGGATCTGCTGCTACCGTTACCAATGCTCCCACAGCATGGGCTTTCTCTATAAAAGCGCGGTAGTCGTAAACAGTGCCATCGCTAGCAGGATATTGCAGAACTGCCCCAAAAATCGATTCTGAGAAATCAAAAGATTGATGGTTGCCTATAATAATTTTGATTCCCAACGGTCTCGCCCGTGTTTGCAACACATCAATCGTTTGGGGATGACAATCTTGAGAGACAAAGAAGGCATTTGCTTTATTTTTGCAAATACCGTAGCTCATAGTCATGGCTTCGGCTACGGCTGTTGCTTCATCTAATAATGAAGCGTTAGCAATTTCCAAACCCGTGAGATCAATAATCATGGTTTGGAAATTCAACAGCGCTTCTAGTCGCCCTTGGGCAATTTCTGGCTGATAAGGAGTATAGGCAGTGTACCAGCCAGGGTTTTCCAGGATATTACGTTGGATCACCGCCGGGGTGATAGTGTCGTAATATCCCGTACCAATGAATGAGCGGAAAATTTGGTTTTTTAAAGCAATATCTTTTAACTTTGCCACTGCTGCATACTCACTCAGTGCTTCTGGCAAATTTAAAGCACGAGATAGCCGAATAGACTGCGGTACTGTTTGGTTGATCAAGGCATCTACAGAAGACATCCCCAGTACATCGAGCATTTGCTGCATATCATCGGCATTAGGGCCAATATGTCTTTGCTTAAAATCACTTGATTTTTCAGTGCTTTCGCCCAGAATTGGCTGATTACCTGACTGGGGACGAGGAGCATGTATTACCACAAAGAGCTTCTCCAGACGTTACTATTTAATATTTTGCAATAAGTATATTTAAGGTGTTGGATCTAAAGTATCAGTTCACCTAAATTTCATCAAATTTCTTTTAACTGTATTAGGACGCGGGGAAAAGGGAGTGTGGGGACACGGGGAGGTGGGGAGGTGGGGACATGGGGAAAGTTCTTAGTCATCTCACCGCGTCACCGCGTCTTTCTATCTCCGCGTCTTCCTATCTCCGCGTCCCCCATCCCCGTGTTAACAAAACTCTACCCCTCCACCTCAGCACTATATTCCTGTGCTGTGAGTGCATCATCAATTTCACCAGGGTCATTCACTCGTACTTTAATAAACCATCCCTCACCGTAGGGGTCTTCTGCTATCTGTTCGGGAGACTCGATCATTTCCTCGTTACGTTCTATAACAGTGCCGGTTACTGGTGAATTTAAGTCTTCTACGGCTTTTACGGATTCAATGGTGCCAATTTTTTCTCCCTTGGTAACAGCATCACCAATTTCTGGCAATTCCAAAAATACAACATCACCCAGTTGATCTACAGCAAAGCTGCTGATCCCAATTGTGGCTATTTCGCCTTCTAAGCGCACATATTCATGAGTATCCAAGTATCGTAAATCTTGTGGATATTCCAAAGACATATCACTTCCCTTTGCACGTACAAAAAATGAACAGAATAATAACTAATGGCTAATAGTAAAGACATTATTAGCAATTAGCAATTAAGTTCAGTTGGCATTAATAAACAGAACACAAGTTACGAAACGTAAATACGATTGAAACCCTTACCAATTATCAATGGCTAGGTTGTTAGCCGAGTTGGAGAACGGTAAAAAGGTTTCTTAACCACTACGGCTAGGTATGTTTTACCACGAATTTCTATATCTAGCTGCTGACCAACAGTTGCTAGCTGGGTGGGAACGTAAGCTAGGGCAATAGGATAATTAAGTGTAGGTGATAGTGTACCACTTGTCACTTCTCCTATGACTGTTCCTGCTGATAGTACTTGGTAGCCATGACGGGCGATGTTGCGTCCTTGCATTTGCAAACCTACTAATCGACGCTGCACTCCCGCAGCTTTTTGCCGTTCCAAAATGCGACGCCCGATAAAATCTCCTTTGGTATCAAGATGTACCAACCAACCTAAACCTGCTTCTAAGGGCGTGGTGGTATCATCAATATCTTGACCGTAAAGTGCCATTGCTGCTTCTAGTCGCAGGGTGTCCCTCGCACCAAGTCCACAGGGAATGACACCAGCCTGAAGTAAATTCTGCCATAATTCGATCCCTGCTTCTGGGTCGATCATGATTTCAAATCCATCTTCTCCAGTGTAGCCTGTGCGAGCAAGGAAAGCTGGTTTACCTAGTACTGTTGTTTCCAAATGACCGAAGGCTTTGACTGGAGTTAAGTCTGCTTTTACCAAAGGTTGAAGATATGCTACTGCTTTTGGCCCTTGGACGGCGATTAATACTTTTTCTGGTGAAAGGTCTTGGAATTTGATTTCTGTGGTATCAAGATGCTGAAGTAACCATGTTTTGTCTTTGTTGGTTGTGGCTGCATTGACTATGATCACTCCCTGTTGTTCGCCAGCAGAGTTTTCTCCCTGGTAGTAAAAAATAATGTCGTCGATGATACCAGCTTCGGGATTTAACAATACTGTGTATTGGGCTTGACCTGATTGTAGCCGACTGAGGTCTGAAGGTACTAAAGTTTGCAGTTGATTAATCAGATTTTTACCTTGTAAAGTAAATTTACCCATGTGGGAAATGTCGAACATTCCTGCTGCATTTCTCACAGCATGATGTTCTGTAGTGATGCCACTAAATTGTACTGGCATTTCCCAACCGCCAAAGCTGGTGAGTCGTGCTTTTAATTCTTGGGCGAGGATATATAGAGGGGTTCGAGATAAGGAGACGGTGTTTTCTTCTGGTTTAGCCACGGGTATTTTTGTTGTCGTAGGTCAACATTTATATATCCTACGAGATTGATTCAGGTACGGCGTTTCTCGATCCATTCACGCCATGTGAAAATCTCATCCTCTCACAGAGTTTCTTAGTTCTTCTATGGAAATGAGAAGGCGATCGCTTGAGTCAACAATACGCCTGTTTGCTTGCTGATTAGAGGGAAATGAGTAAGCGATCGCTTTTTTTGAGAAAGCAAAAACCTAGTGCAAGATATAAATAAATCTCAAGCTGGAAACATCTGCTGTGCATCAACGTCTGGTTAGCAAGGCGCATCTATGAAGTCAGCGAATCATGGCGATATCGCCTGACACTCAGTTTTGTTGCGGAGTTCGTCTCCTCAATTTATGCTAGTGTTCTCCAAAAAAGGGATGAGATTTGGGTAAGATAAAGGAGCTATCTAAATCTGTATGGCAGATACGGAAAGCTTTTCATACCCAAAGGAGATATCTCAATGCTGACTTTAAAAATCGTTGTATATATAGTTGTTGCTTTCTTTATCACTCTGTTTGTGTTTGGATTTTTGTCAAATGACCCTGCTCGTAACCCTGGTCGTCGGGATTTCGAGTAAGATTAAGACTAAATTTCCATAACTGCCGTCAGGTAAAAAACACTAGACGCTTTTGAGGCAGCCTGCTAAAAGTTAAACAGAAAGTGAAAGTCGGAAGGTAAAAGCTAGGTTAGTCCTTCCGGCTCTTAATTTTGGCTATTCGTTTGCTAGATTGTGCTGAAACATGTTTCATTCCGTTCTGCCACCCGAACCACCTGCTATTGTTGAACCATTACTAGCAGAAAATCTGCCAGCCATAGCTGCAAGCGTGAGCCAATTGCATTCCACAAAACAACAGGCGAATGCAGAAAATTTCCAGCGAAAACCAGTTAACCTGCGACATCAGCTTGCACCTGATGAATCATCTGTAGCTCAAATTCCACCCACAATCTCTACACCGGAAACTTTTCCAGCAGAATTTTCGCCTCTAAATATCGCTCAAACAAATGCAGAACTACTAGGGGAACCCTTATCTATTGGCTACTCACAACAACAGCCACAGGTTTCCCAAGACACCAACAATATTAGTCAACCAGAACAAACCAAACAGCAAATTGTCCAGAAAATCCACAATCATAAGAACCAATCTCAACAAAAATCACAGTTATTGGCTCAACAACTAGTCCAATCAAAACAAAATTATAATACTGCCCAAAATTCCCAGAGTTCCCAGTCAGCAACACAACCCATCAAAATCAAATTTAATCTTGCTAACCAACAACCAAGCACTAACAACCAAACAGCAACTATAGAATTTAAAACTCGCAACCTCATCAGCCAAACTCCACAATCAGCACCAGCACCAACGACACCAGAAACAAGGAGAGTCATAGAAGTAATCGCAGATAACCAGGAGTATGACGAACAAAGACGGGTAGTCACAGCAGTTGGTAATGTTGTTGTCCGCTTCGATGGAGCGGTGGTGGATGCTGATCGCATCCAAGTTAATTTAGACAATTTAATTGCTGTGGGTGAAGGAAATGTTGCCTTAACCAGAGGCGACCAAGTAATACGTGGGCAGCGATTTACCTATAATTTTGTTCAGGATAATGGAGAAATGATCGCCGGTCGTGGTGAGATTTTTCTACCCACAGCCGACCAAGATTTTGCTTTTTTGCCTACCGACGTCACAGCAGGCGGAGTTCCAGCACGCCCACCGAGCGATCGCATCAGAAACAGTCAACCTTTGACTGGGGTAAGTAGTCCAGGGGGAATTAACTTTGGCTTTGGTGGTGGAACGAATGCAAGTAATATACCCAAACCCCAACAGGGAGGACAAGTGCGGCGAGTCCGCTTTGAAGCTGCACGGATTGATTTTTATCCCCGTGGCTGGCAAGCATCAGATGTTACGATCACCAATGATCCTTTTTCGCCACCAGAATTGCAATTACGTGCTGACAAAGTGACATTGACACGCGAGTCGCCTTTGCAAGACCGTGTTCGTACTCGGAATCAACGTGTAGTTTTTGACCGCCGTGTCAGTGTACCCATTCCGAAAAATGAGCAGGTGATTGACCGCAGAGAACGAGATGCTACGCCTGGGTTAGTTGCTTTTGGTTTTGATGGGGATCAGCGTGGTGGTGTATTTATAGAGCGCAGATTGGAACCGATAAATTCCGAAAATTTTCGCTTCAGTCTGACGCCTCAGTTTTTAGTGCAAAAGAGTGTAGAGGACGGTTTTAGTAACGTTCCTTCGCTATTTGGTTTAAAAACCTCACTTGATGGCACTTTTAGTCCAAGGACAACAGTTGAGGGTTCTGGGACATTAACTAGTTTTGACTTGGACGATGTTGAAGATAACCTCAAGGCAAGTTTGCGGTTGCGGCAACAAATTGGTGATATTCGCTATCCGCATAATTTGACATTGGAATATAGTTATCGCGATCGCCTCTACAACGGTAGCCTTGGTTATCAAACTGTTCAAAGTACCTTTGGCGGTGTCATCACTTCCCCAATCATCGCTCTTGGTAAAACCGGATTAAATCTCAGCTACCAAGCAGGCGCTCAGTATATCACTGCCAACACTGATCGCGAAGATTTGCTCGAACCGATCCGAGATAATAACCGTGTCTCCCTTGGTCGTCTCCAAGCTAGCGCCGCCCTCAATGGAGGATTATTATTATGGCAAGGCAAACCCTTACCAGCCACTGCTACTCAGGGATTGCGATACACCCCTAACCCAGTAGTTCCCTACCTACGAGCATTTGGGGGCTTGACTGGTACTACTAGTTATTACACTAACGGAGATGACCAAAGCACATTAATTGGCACAATTGGTTTAGAAGGACAAATTGGTCATTTTTCTAGGTCTTTTTTCGACTATACTAATTTTAATGTTAGTTACTCCCAAGGTCTTGATAGTGGTGAGTCTCCCTTCTTATTTGACCGTGCTGTTGATACCAGAACCTTGAGTGCGGGGATTACACAGCAAATTTATGGCCCATTAACTATTGGTATTCAAGCATCGGTTAATTTAGATACAGGAGAAAACACTAGTACTGACTATTTCTTACAATACAGTCGCCGTACTTATGGTATTACCCTGCGTTACAATCCAGAATTACAATTAGGTGGCATTAGCTTCCGCATTAGTGACTTTAACTGGACTGGTGGCACTAATCCATTTTCGGAAGTGAAACCTGTTGTCGGTGGTGTCTCAGAATAGCGATCGCTTGACTTTTAAGACAGTCGCTACAATTATCCTAACTGAACTCCAGCATCAGAGATGTTGACCATCTCTGATGCTGGTTTGCGTTTACAAGAAAGGCAGGCTGAAAGCCCCTCGGCTTTAGCCAGGGGATGAAAGCCGCCGTCGCAGGATTTATCCTGCCTGTCCCAGTCTAGACAATTTCTCTAAAGTGTCAGAAAGGCTTGTAGCTCCTAACAGTTTTTGCTGTTGCTTAAGCCATTTTTTAACTGTAGGTGTAACAGTTAAATTTAACTTTTCTTTTTTCTCTCCATAACTTGTATCTCTCATATTGACTTGTTTATTGTATACGCCTATAATACGTATTAACATAACAAGGGGGCGAAGGCAAGAAAAAGGGGCAGGCTTCTGGTATTTTGCGATTCGTCAATAGTGCTAGTCGTCTAGGCTTTAAAAGCCTGCCCCTTTTTCCCAAGCCAAATGCTAGGGAGATGATTGCAAGTTGTACGGATGCCAACAAATTTTGATTAATCCAAACGTAGAATTAAAAGCAGTGCTTGAATTTATCTGCTCTGAGTCTCATAAGTTAACTAATTGCGGCATCTATTATGCTCGTCAACTCTATTTCAAGACTGGTAAGTTAATTGGTAAATATGACCTAGAAAAGGAGTACAAGACTAACAAGCACTATCAGGTTTTGCATTCTCAGGCAGCGCAGCAAATATTGAGGTCTGTTGCTGAATCGTTCAAATCTTTTAAAGAGTTAGACAGTCAGCACAGCAAGGGTGAATTGCATTTCAAGCCCAAACTACCCAAATATCGAAAAGGTGCGGGATATGCATTGGTAACTTATCCCAAACAAGCTTTAAGGCTGGTTGGCGATAGTATCAAGATTCCTCTTGGAACAACAGTAAAAAGATGGTTTAAACTCGATAGTTTCACGATGCCAATGCCGTCTAATTTGCGGTTTGAAGACATTAAGGAATTGCGGATACTGCCACGCAATCAATGTTTCTATGCTGAGTTTGTCTATGAGAAAAAGTCAATTTCAAGATACTACGTCAATCCAAGCAACGCTCTAGCAATTGACCCAGGTATTAATAACTGGTTAAGCTGCGTTTCCAATATTGGAACTTGTTTTATTGTTGATGGTCGCAAGGTTAAAAGCCTTAATCAGTGGTACAACAAGCGGGTTGCAACATTTAAAGAGGGTAAGCCACAAGGTTATTGGGATGACCAATTAGCCCACATCACCGAAAAACGCAATCGTCAGATGCGAGATGCGGTTAACAAAGCTGCAAAGCTAGTTGTTGACCATTGCATCAAACACCAGATTGGTACAGTTGTTTTTGGATGGAATCAGGGACAGCGACAAGAAGCAAGTTTGGGCAAAACAACTCAATCTTTTGTGCAGATACCAACTGCCAAGCTCAAAGAACGAATTAAGCAACTGTGTGAAGAATATCGTATTAAGTTTGTTGAAACAGAGGAATCCTACACCAGCAAGGCTAGCTTTCTAGATGGCGATTTTCTACCAACCTACGGTGAAAAACCCGAAACGTGGAAGCCATCAGGAAAACGAGTTAAACGCGGGATGTACCGAACTGGGACGCGAAAACTTATTAACGCTGATTTGAATGGAGCCGCAAATATAATGCGGAAAGTAGAGACACAATTAGGCTTGTGCCTAGTCAAGGTCTGTAGGGCATTTTTGACCGTGCCTACCCGATTTCGTATCTGGGAAACCAAAACTAAAAAGCGGAAGGGAGCGGATGCAACGCCCTCCCTGTAGCAACAGTTTAGAATCCCCGTGCTTTTAAGCCGGGGAGAGGTCAATGGTAATTGGTAATTGGTAATAAGTATTAATCATACTTTACGATTAGTTCGGGCTGTGGTATCTATTTAATCTAGTAGATTTACACTCTAATATATGGTAGTAAAATAGACTTATTACCTCAGTTCACCCATCCTAGCCTCAGTATTTAGGGTGACGCTTGCTCTATAGAAAGATTAAACTGTGGATAATGTTAACTAGCCTCGCTGGTAACAACATTTACATAAACATTTACCTATATCAAAAGCCAGTTATGTCAGTTCAACAACGTAGTTGCGGCGAAGCCGCCGATTTGATTATAGGTGTTTCCAGTCAAAACCACGACTTGCCCCAAAATACTGCTCCTGTGGGTACTCTTGCTAGAAAACAAGGGACTATCTCTTCGTTTCTGGCTCCTCTAACGCAGGATACATTTAAACAAGTTGTCAAAGAGGTAGAACAAAAGTTACAGATCGTCAATCAAACCCTGTCTATGTTGGATTCTCATGGGTTTGAGACGATCTTGCAGGAAATGTTACAGTCTATAACTTTAAAAACAGGGGAATTATTAGGAGCAGATCGAACAACAATATTTTTGTTAGATGAAGAAAAACAAGAACTGTGGTCAATTGTAGCTGGGGGAGAAGGCGATCGCTCTTTAGAAATTCGCATTCCCGCCGATAAAGGTATTGCGGGAGAAGTCGCTACCCACAAACAGGTGATCAATATTCCTTTTGATTTTTACGATGATCCACGTTCTCGTTTTGCCCAAGAACAAGAAAAAAGCACAGGCTATCGCACTTATACAATGCTAGCTTTGCCTTTGTTGAACGAACAAGGGCAATTAGTAGCTGTGGTGCAATTGCTAAATAAATTAATATCTTCAAATCATCTTCATGCACCTTTATCAGAAAGAATTGATATTAGGGGCTTCACCAGTCTTGATGAACAGCTATTTCAAGAATTTGCTCCTTCGATTCGCTTGATTTTAGAATCATCGCGCTCTTTTTATGTTGCGACTCAAAAACAAAGAGCTGTCGCAGCATTGATGAAGGCGATCAAATCTCTTTCTCAAAGCAGTCTCGACTTAGAAGACACTCTCAAACGGGTGATGGATGAAGCCAAGGAATTAATGAATGCTGATCGTAGTACTCTGTGGTTAGTGGATCGCGAGCGCCATGAATTATGGACGAAAATTACTCAAGATAATGGCTCTAGCAAAGAGTTGCGTGTCCCCATTGGTAAAGGATTCGCTGGTATAGTCGCAGCGTCTGGTAAAACGCTCAATATTCCTTTTGATTTATACAATCATCCAGATTCGGATACAGCCAAACAAATTGATCAGCAAAATGGCTATCGTACTTGTAGCTTACTATGTATGCCAGTATTTAATGCTGATCGCGAATTGATTGGTGTCACCCAACTTGTCAATAAAAAGAAAACTGGTGATTTTCCTGCTTATAACCCCGCCCATTGGCCCCAAGCCCCCGAATGCTTCCAAGCTAGCTTTGATCGCAACGATGAAGAGTTTATGGAAGCTTTTAATATTCAAGCGGGAGTCGCACTGCAAAACGCAAAATTATTTGCGACTGTGAAACAACAAGCACAAATGCAACGAGATATTCTCCGCAGTCTTTCTAACGGTGTGATTTCTACAGATCAAGCTGGTAATATTATTGCCGCTAATGAGAGCGCCAAGCGTTTGTTGGGTTTGACAACAGAAGACAAACTCGAAGGTAAATTAATTACTGAGATTATTCAAATTAAAGAAGGCGACTTTCAAAAATGGTGTCACGATGCTTTAAATGCAGCAGAAATCAAATATCGCGAACAGTATTATCCTGATCGCACTCTAGTATCTGATGGAGAAAGTCAGCACAGTGTGAATTTATCTATTAACACAATTGCTGATGCTACCGATCATAATCAAGTGCGGGGGGCGCTAGTTGTCATGGATGATATTAGTGATGAAAAGCGCCTCAAGAGTACGATGTATCGCTACATGACTCAGGAATTAGCAGAAGAACTATTGAAATTGGATGATGCTAAATTAGGAGGCGATCGCAAAGAAGTTTCCATTTTATTCTCTGATATTCGTGGCTACACCACTTTGACAGAAAACCTAGACGCGGAAGAAGTGGTAAGTATGCTCAACGAATATTTTGAATCGATGGTAGAAGCTGTATTTAAGTATAAGGGTACTCTTGATAAATACATTGGAGATGCCATCATGGCTGTGTATGGTTCCCCTTTACCTTTACAAGAACATGCTTGGATGGCTGTGCAAACATCATTAGAAATGCGCCAGCGTCTACAAGAGTTTAATGCGCGTCGTCATGCCCGTAACAAGCCATGTATTAATATTGGTATTGGGATTAATTCTGATGTCGTGATCAGTGGAAATATTGGCTCTAGCAAGCGTATGGAATTTACAGCCATTGGCGATGGAGTCAATCTTGGTTCCCGCCTAGAAAGCGTCAGCAAACAGTACGGCTGTGACATTATTATTAGTGATAAAACATACCATCCCTGCAAAGATCACATCTGGGCTAGAGAACTAGATTACATTCGCGTAAAAGGTAGAAATGAACCAGTAGCAATATATGAATTAATCGGGTTGCGTTCAGAATCCATCAGTCATGAAAAATTACAAAT
This sequence comes from Pelatocladus sp. BLCC-F211, assembly GCF_041928655.1. NCBI lineage: Bacteria > Bacillati > Cyanobacteriota > Cyanophyceae > Nostocales > Hapalosiphonaceae > Pelatocladus > Pelatocladus sp. BLCC-F211. The sequence goes on from NZ_JBHFLM010000148.1 coordinate 78,111, forward strand.
AATTGAACATTATCAAAAAGGACGGGATTTTTATCTGAATCGCGATTTTTTCTCTGCAAAAATTGAATTTGCCAGAGTTATGGAATTAGAGAAAAATGACTTAGCCGCAAACATGCATTACAAGCGTTGTCTATACTGGTTGCAAAAACCTCCATCGGATGCAGATTGGGATGATGGTGTGTGGACGTTTAAGGATAAGTAGAAGAAGGGGAAGGGGACAAGGGGGACAAGGAGGACAAGGGAGACAAGGGAGACAAGGGAGACAAGGAGGACAAGGGAGACGAGGGAGACAAGGAGGACAAGGGAGACAAGGGAGACAAGGAGGACAAGGGGGACAAGGAGAATTAACAAATTACTAATGGCTAATGGCTAATGACTAATAACTAATAACCAATTAAGAATTTGTACACCTTTTTTCAGAGAATTTATTATTTCTGTTATTTTCACTACATTTATTCAAAGAAGGCGATCGCTAATTTCTAGCTTGTTTAAGAAATACTTAGCAATAAATAAAAAACTATCCTGAAACCGGTAATATAGGCGGTAATTAATAAAATACAAGCTCTTATTCAAGTACGACAACTTGTCAAAGATATAAATTCGATGGCAAGCAAATAATAATAATAAATCTTTAATGCAATGAAAGCTTTGAGTACTATATTGCTCGTTGCTGAAAGTCGATTGTATCAGCTATTAGAAGTTTTACCTTTAGGAGTAGCTGTGATCGAAAAAGATGGCAATTACTCTTATATCAATCAAACAGGGCAAAAATTACTGGGTGCAGGTCAAATTATAAATTTGCCAAGCGAACACATAGCTAGTGCGTATCAAATTTATCGGGCTGGGACTAAACAATTATATCCAAGTGAACAACTCCCATCAGTACAAGCATTAGCAGGAAAAGCGGCGGATGCTGATGATTTGGAGATTTATCGTCAAGGAAAAGCGATCGCACTACAGATGAAGGTCATTCCTGTATTTGATGATCGGGGTGAAGTAGCTTATGCGATCGCAATATTGCAAGATATCACAAAACACAAACAAACAGAACAAGATATTACTGCTCGCAAAGATGCAGAAGATGCTCTCAAGAAGAGGGAAGCCCAATTTCGTAAATTAGCAGAAAACGTACCAGGGATGATCTATCGCTATATCTTGCACCCCAATGGTAGTGACGAATTTACTTATTTAAGTCCTAGATGTCGAGAAATTTACGAAATAGCACCAGAATTGATCATCCAGGATTCTCAAAGAATGTGGTCTTTAGTGCATCCAGATGATAGCTTGAGTATCCAAACCTTGATTGCAGAATCTCTGCACAAGCCACAATCAATTAATATTGAACACCGAATTGTGACTCCTTCTGGGTGTGTGAAATGGATTCAAGTGATTGCTCAAGCAGAACAGCAACCAAACGGAGATAGTATCTGGGATGGAGTCGTAATTGACATCACTGAACGCAAATACACAGAACAACTTTTAGCCGACTACAACCGCACTCTCGAACAACAAGTGCGCGAAAGAACCATCGCCCTAGAACAAGAAATTTGGGAACGCAAACGAGCCGAAGATGTAGCTAAAGCTGCTGAAATTGCTCTGCGTAAAGCAAACTTAGAATTAGAACGCCTAGTCACGTTGGATGGTTTAACCCAAGTTGCAAACCGTCGTCGCTTTGATGAATACCTATCCCAAGAATGGCGACGGATGGCACGAGAGCAACAGTATCTAGGTTTAATATTATGTGATGTAGATTACTTTAAAAGCTACAATGACTATTACGGACATCAAGCAGGCGATACTTGTTTAAAAAACATAGCCGCAGCCATGCGTAACACCCTCAAGCGTCCAGCAGATTTAGTCGCTCGCTACGGTGGTGAAGAATTTGCTGTTATCTTACCCTATACAGCAATCCAAGGTGCTGTCGCCGTAGCCCAAGCAATTCAAAAAGCGATCAAACTATTACGATTACCACATATTCAATCTCAGATCAGCGACTTCATAACAGTAAGTTTCGGTGTGTCAAGTCTGATTCCCACTCATAATCTTCAGCGGGAAACCCTGATTGCAGCCGCAGATAGAGCATTATACCAAGCCAAAAAACAGGGACGCGATCGCATTGTTTGTGTATGAGCCTTGGTTGGTGGTTGTTGGCGGTTTCTTGGAAACTCACCTCCTAAAAGTTGAAAATACGCAAGTTAGATGTATTTTAGCTTACCAATTAAAAGAAATTCGGGCTATAAAATTGCAAGCGTCCGTAACCAAGAAATTGTCCGTAACTTTTCTCACCCGCAGGAAAAGCTTTGACACCAAAAAGATAAACGCCACTCACTCCTGGATTCTGCACAGGTTTCAAACCAATAGTAATAGTTTTACCTGGTGGGATTGGTGGATCAAATGTCAGTGAGATTGTTCTAGTTTTGCGATTGCTTGTCGCATCTTTGATTTGCAGTTTTTCCCCTTTGTCGTCAGGTGTACCCACAAAAACGACAGTATCTTCTAGGTCAAAACGTACCCTGTCTACTCCTTCGTGCTGGTTAATTGTAATTTTTTGTAGTGATTCTCCAGCATTTTCGGGCAAATTAATTGTGAAGTAATAGGTTGCACCCCAAGCATATGTTGTTTTGTAAGTAGTAATTGCTCCTTCGAGCGAAGGAGGTTGCACAAAATATACTGTACCGTCTCTTAGCTGCACTGCTTGAGTTTTGAGGACAGCATCTGGTGCGATCGCTATGACCAAAGTTAGTGCTGTACCTAATAAAAATGGAAAGCGCATTCCTTAATATGACTGTAGTTAAGTCAGGTTATAAAACTAGGTTAAAGTTTGATTTTTATTATTTATTTCTTCAATTTTATCACGCAAAATTAATTTATATTTTTATGACTTAATATCTTTGCAAACAATCTTAATTTAGTAGGGATAAACGGCCATTTGACCCTACAGTGTACAGACTAACGGGAAATCAATATTTTTCATCCTGCTGAGGTAGGTTTTTCCTGTATAGCAGCGATTTATAGTCGCCAATTTCATAAAAAAATTAAGACTTTTCAAACATCTTCTGAAGACGCAATACGTAAGTATATATACTTTTTCAAAAATAAATGTAAAAGATAATTGAAATTAGTTGTCAAATTGCCTTGTTAAGTTAGAAACTAGAACTATAAATACAAGCAATCATTCACTATGAATACCGTTTCTAATTTCGGGTTTAAACGTCCGATTTGGCAATCTATTGTGATGTTGACTTTAGGCTTCTGGCTCAGTGCTAGTTTGCTTTTAGACTGGGTTATTATGCCTAGTCTTTATGTATCTGGCATGATCACACAAGCCAGTTTTGCTACAGCAGGCTATGTTATTTTCTGGAATTTTAATCGTATAGAATTATTGGCTGCTGGCTTGGTATTAACTGGTGTTTTAGCTCTCAATCAAACCCAATCTAAGTGGCGTTCTGGTAGCCTGATTTTATCGGTATTGTTGTTAGCAATATCACTAACTACTACATATTTCTTAACACCAGAAATGTCTGCTGTCGGAATGCAACTAAACCTGTTTCAGACAACAGCAGAAGTACCAGCCAATATGAATTTATTGCATGGTAGTTATTGGCTGTTGGAAGTGATCAAATTAGTAGCTGGTGGTACGCTTTTAAGTTGGTGCTGGCGGCAGTAAAATTTGTAGAAGCGTACCACATACACCATATGATATGTATAGTGCGTCTCTACAACTAATCTTGAGAAGCTTCATTGTTAAACCACAGCAAGCGTACAGCAAGTACAGCAAATCCCACAGCAGCGATCGCTTTTAACAATCTTGTAGGTAAAAATTCTGCCACAGCTCCACCTGCTAATGCTCCTAACAAACTAGTCAAAAGTAAAGCACCAGCAGTTCCCAAGAAAACAGCACGACGAGATTGGCTACGACCAGAAAGAGCGATCGCAGCTAGCTGACTTTTATCCCCTAACTCAGAGAGAAAAACAGTAATAAAGCTTAATCCTAAAAGGTGCCAATTCATAAATTTTGTTGATTATTAGTTCTTAGTTGTTAGTTGGTCAGCAATTCAATCTGTTTTTAAGTAATCTCACCAATGACAAATAACTAGTGAGTTACATCCCAAAACAGCATTACAGAAATCAACAGCAGCATGACTCCGGCTGCTTTTTCTACGGTTTTTGGAGAAAGGCGACCAGCAATCCAACTACCTAAAAGTACACCTAACAAGCTAGTGGTAATCAGTGCTGCTGCGGAACCCACAAAAACTATCCATGGTGAATGTGATTCCGCACTTATTAGTAAAGTGGATAGCTGCGTCTTATCACCGATTTCCGCTAGAAAAATAGTTAAGAAAGTAGTGGCGAAAATAGCTATAGGTGGTTGCTTTTGAGGAGAATCAGCAACAGCAGGTGATGTAGAAGTCGTGTTTTCTGCTGTTTTTTGCTGACTTTTAGAATATAAAGATGTGCTAGCGGCACTTACAGGTACGGAATCAAGTTTCACAGGCAGTATTTTGATCTAATTGTTTTTCATATTCTTCTCATTTTCTCAGATTGTTGTTATATATTGCAACCCTACAATTGGATAAATATTGTCTCTTACTACATCTCCCGTAGGGAAGAAACATAACAAATAGATCTCCCACTGCCAGAGGTAGCATAAATCTGGAATAGATTGACATCATGCCACGGCTAAAAGCTGGTGGGCTTTCTACTCAAGGAATTGTAATTTTAAACTGACATCATATGAGAGCTATGTATTGACTCACCAGCATTCAAAAAACGTCCGACTGTAGCAACAAGTTCCTGTTCTACATAAGGTTTGGTAAGATAGGCAGATGCTCCTAGATGTTGCGCCATTTTACCGTAAATTTGCACACTTCTTGATGTTAAAATAATTACGGGTTTACGCCCAGCCAAAGGATGCTGTTGCAGACGACTGAGGAATTCCAGTCCATTCATGCGCGGCATTTCTAAGTCAGAAATCACCAACTGAATTTCAGGATGTTGTTGTAATTTTTCTATCGCTTCTAAGCCATCTTGGGCTTGCAAGACTTGATAACCGAATTTTTGTAAAGTCAGGGAGAGAGTTTTTCGGAAACTCATTGTGTCATCCACAACCAGTATAACTTTTGCTGAGGATACTGGTGCTGGATTTAACAATGGTAAAGATGGTTGAGTGTCCGTTGATGGCTGTAACCAGCTGTTTTGGCGGAGAATATCTGCTACTGGTAACTGCATGTATTCTAACTGCGCTTGCATTTGCTGTTGCTGTGTTTGTGTTAACAAAGTGCCATCAACAACTAAAACCAGCGTACTATCTGCCAAGTTTGTACAACCATAAACATACTTTGGTGGTGCGATCGCACTTCCCAAAGGTCTAATCACTAGTTCTTGTTCACCAATAATTTGGTCAACAACTAAAGCCAAAATTTCTTGTTGACAACGCAGTAACAAAACTGGTGAAGAAAGCGAATTCGGACTAGAAAAATCTAAATTGCAGTTAGTATAAGGCATCAACTGTGCCATTGGCTGTAATGTTACCATGCACTCATCTTGTTCTGTCTGCAAGTACAGAACTTGCTTCCCATCAAATACTTTGATTTGTTCAGGAGTTGGTATGAGGATTTTCTCGATACTATCTAATAGTAATGCGTGAGTTACACCTCCGGCTTGCACAAGCATCAGTTTTTCTGTAGTCATAGAAAAAGGAATTTTCAGGATAAATGTTGTTCCCTGTCCGGGTAGAGATTGGACTGTTACTGAACCATTCAGTGCTTGTAATTGCGATCGCACAATATCTAAACCTATTCCCCGCCCAGATATTTCGCTGACTTGTTCAGTGGTAGAAAATCCTGGTTGAAATAAAAATTCGAGGAGTTGATTTGATGTGATCGAAGTATTGTCTGCACTCAACAAACCAAGTTGTATAGCTTTGGTGTGAACCTTTTGGAGATTTAATCCCCGTCCGTCATCCCGGACTTCAATTACTGTTTGACTACCACGATGATAAGCACAAATTTCAATCACACCTTGTTCTGGTTTACCTTGTTGACGCCGAATTTCTGGAGGTTCAACGCCGTGGTCAAAAGCATTACGCAATAAGTGCAGCAGAGGATCATATAATTTTTCAGCGATCGCTTTATCCACCAAAACTTGTGTTCCAGTTAACTGCAACTGTACTTGCTTACCATATACTTGACTCAGATGTTGCAACATTTGGGGAAAACGTTCCACAATATATCCCAGAGGTAACATCCGTGCTGATACCAGCTGATCAATAACATTGAGTACTAAAGACTGCTGCTTATTTTGCATTTGCAGGGATTGCTGTAGCACTGCATTTAAAGCATCTGTTGTTTTTTGTAATAGCAGTGTTTCTTTGATTGTCAGCGCATCTACCTTTGATCCGTTTTGGAATACATCTTGATGTTGATGTAATTGTTGCAATAATATTTTAACGACGTCTTTAAGTTTTTCATTTTGCAAATTGTAGCGTTGTTCCGAAATTAGTAATTCTCCAACTAAATAATCAAGACGCTGTAAATCTTCAACATCTATCCTCACGAAGGTTCTCTGACGGGAACTTGCTGGTAATTGAGAGAGCAAATTTGGTTTAACTTGATTGTTGGAGATAATTTGAGACTCTGCTGTGACTATAGAATTCGGCTGAATATTTTTTGATTTTTCTGGGAATTGTATGGAAAAAACTTCTTGATTTAAATCTTCTTCTATATTGTTATTGTCTTTATCTACACTTGCAGATATTTGCTCATTTTGCCAAATTTCTTTAATAAAATTATCCTGAACTTCAGGTATATCCAGAGGTATAAATATTTGCGAATTTTGAATCAAATCCTGTAATTTATAACTATTGAACCATTTTTTTTCTTGTGAGTTTACAGGTGGATATTGCTTATATTCATTGCCTATATCTTTAATTTTATTGGTGAGTAATTCCAGTATGTAAGTATGATTTTTTCCTTTTTGTGCTTGCAAGCGTGCCACTGCTAAAATGACAGTTAAAATGACACCTTGGCGATAGAGAATCAAGCTATAACTATCTTCTTTTTCCGAGATGAATTGCCAAAAATTTTGTAACCAATCTGGAAAATTATCCGGGTTATTAATATTGGGAAAATCGTCAACAAGTAATGATAAATTTATCTCAGAGTTAGGGACTTTAAATTCTTGTTCTACCCAAGCTAAAAGAAAGTAAGTAATTTGTAAATATAACTTGGCTGTTTCAGGTTTTAAACACTTACCTTTAACCTGAAAACTTTGAGTTAAAAATTGATATAATTCTTGAATTTCTACACTTAAATCAATTTTAGTTGTGGGCTGTGTTGTTGTCGTAAATTGTTGCAAAGCCTGAGAAAGTGTACCACCATGAGAGCGATCGCCTGCTAACACATCATTGTGGGCTTGTTGTAAATTAGCTAATGCTGCTTCTGCTATTCTAAAAACTTCCTGAGGATGTGTCTCCAATGCTTGGAGTATAGTTTCAGCGATCTCACGTAAACCTGGTAAATTTAATGACTCACCTAAGCCAGTAAATACCTCTGCTTGAGAACGTAATAACTCAGCCAGTGTCTGGGGATCTGTAGTGGGTTGCAATGCTGTGGCGATTGTCTCTAGCCTTTGTCTAACACCAGTTTCAAAAATTGATTGAATAATGTCAAATCCTAGTTCTGCGGATGTAGGGATATGGTTACTATCTGTAAATGCATCTCCTAGTTTTTCTTGTAACTTAGCAAACACATTCGCTGAACGTTGTAAAACATCTTGTTCATCGATTTTAGTTCCTGTTAGTTCTGCTGTCAGTGGCAAACGCAGACACTCATAACCCTCCACCAGCAGCGTTTGCAGTTGGGTATCTAAAACTACATCAGGACTATAAAGAGATTTGACAATATCTTCTAGGTAATGCGCTACTTTACTAATGACTTCCAATCCAACATTGGCAGCTCCACCTTTGATTGTATGAGTTGCCCGCATCAAATTATGTACTTTGGCAGTACTAAAATCTGTCGATAAGCTAAACAGCTCCTGTTCAATTTGATGCAGTAATTCTGGTGCTTCTGCGAGGAAATAGATGTAACCTTGTTCGCGGATTTCAGAGTCTGTGATCATGGGATTGGGGATTGGGGATCAGGGATTGGGGATTGGGGATTGGGGATTGAGGATTGGGGATTAGGGGCGAAGGGGCAATGGGGATTGGGGATGGTTAATAACTAACCACCAATCACCAATCACCAACTACTAACAATCAACCAACTTTAAATTGACTGGCTGTTGTGAGTAATTCTTGGGCTGTGGCTAGAAGTTGTTGAAATACGGTGGCTAAGGCTTGGGCTTGGGCAACGGTGTTGTGAGAAATTTCAGCAACTTGTTCCATGGAAGTGGTGACAGAAACCGAACGTGTTTTTTGGGTTTGGGTTGCTGCGGTAATCTGTGCGATTAATTGGGTGATATTGGTTGTGGCTGCTACTATCTCGTTGAGGTTTTGGCGGGTATCGTTGACGAGGTTGGTTCCTTCTAGTACTTGTTGAATACCTGTTTGCATCGCCATTGCAACCTCGGTAGTTTCTGTTTGAATTTCTTGCACAAGTTTTTCAATTTCGGTAGTAGCCGCAGCAGATTGGCGAGACAGAGAACGCACTTCATCAGCAACGACTGCAAAACCTTTGCCGTATTCGCCGGCGCGAGTGGCTTCTATAGCTGCGTTCAATGCTAAAACGTTGGTTTGAGTCGCAAAGTTACTAATCAAGCTGACTACTTTCGAGATATTGTGAGAAGATTCGCTTAACCGCTGAATTTTTCTACCTGTTTGGGCGACGGTTTCGCGAATTGCTTGAATAGCTTCAACTGTTTGGTTCATGGCGCGATCGCCTGATGTCAGAGTCTGGTTTGCCTGATCTACAGCGACTTGGACTAAATCAGCGCTGGTGGTGACTGCTTGGGTGGAGTCTCCCATTAATTGAATGTCAGTTAAAGCTAGAGATATTTCCTGTGACTGTTGCTGTGCCAAATTGATCACGTCTATTAAGGATGCGTCACTATCTTGGGATATTTGGGCAACTTGCTGGGCAGCTTTTTGTACCTGAATAACTATTTGTCGCAGGGCTTGCAAGGTATTGTTGTAAGCATCGGCAATTGTCCCCAACTCATCTTCTGTGATGGGGGCGCGGACAGTCAAATCTCCTTTGAGGGCTGGGCGAAGGGCTGTGAGTGTTTGAAGACAACGCTGTTGGAATAACTCTTTTGCTGCTTTTTCTTTGGCGGCTACTTGTGCAAGTTGGGTTGACTGTGTTTGGAGTTGTTGCAAATATTCAACCTGTTGTAAAGCAAGCCCTAATTGATCGCCGACTCTGGCGAGTAAATTGATTTCCCATTCTTGCCAATGGCGGGGTTGGGAATTTTGATAGGCGGCGAGAATACCCCACAATTTTTCGCCAAAAAAGATTGGTGAAACTACATAGGCTTTGGCTTCAAATTGTTCTAGCAATTCTACGTAGCAGGCTGACAATCCTTGTTGATGGATATCACTGATCGCCAAGCTTTCACCCTTAGCTAGTCGTCCTCCTTGGGTTTCTTGTAAGTAGGTATCTTCCCAAAAACGTTTCATCTCTTTACCTACCAAGCGTCCCCAAGCACTGGCGACAGATTCGGCAATAAATTCGCCACTCCAATCATCGCAGAAACGATAAATGGCTACGCGATCGCAACGCAACTGTTGACGGATTTCTTGAGTTGTGGTTTTGAAAATTGTGTCTACGTCTGGTGATTGCCGTAGGCGATTGGTAATTTTACTAAAAGCTTTTTCTTGTTCGGCAATGTGAGTTAATTGGTCTGATTTTTCTTGAAATTTTTCCAAATACTCAGTCTGGATGATGGCGACACCAAATCCCATACCGATCTGAGCTAAAAAGCTGATTTCCCATTCTTGCCATTTCCGTACACCAGAGTTTTGATAAGCTGCCAGCAATCCCCATAATTTTTCTCCAGAAAATACAGGGGCGATCATGTATGCTTTAGCTTCAAATTGTTCTAAAATATCAACATGACACTGGGATAATCCTGCCTTATAGACATCATCAACTGTCAAGCTTTCGCTACGAGCATAACGTCCACCTTTAGTATCCTGGAGATGACTATCTGCCCAAACTGTTCTGATATCAGGCCCGACTAAACGTACCCAGCCATTACCTACTGATTCGGCAATAAATTCACCACTCCAGTCAGAGTTAAATTGATAAAGAGCAACGCGATCGCAACGCAGCAAGTTACGCACTTCTTGAGTGGAAGTTTGGAAAAACTGATCGACGTTAGCAACGCGGACAATTTTATCAATCACCTTACCAACAGCTTTTTTTGCTTGTGCTTGCTGTTGCTGTTCTTTTTGAAATTGAAACCTCTGCAAGGCGTATGTCAATTCTGTCGCAACTTGTGTCAGTAAATTAATTTCTGCTTCTTGCCATTGACGCGTCATTCCACATTGATGAACTGTTAATAAACCCCACAATTCATCTTCTACAAGAATCGGTACTGACACACTAGCTTTGACTTGAAATTTTTCCCACAACTGGCGTTGATAGGGAGTGGGTTCTACCTGGTTTATATCTGTAATTCTGATCGGTTCTAAGTAATCTGGAGTGATATCAACACCAAATACAATACTAGATAAGTTTTCACCAAATGCAGGTGTCCAACCAATTGTTTTGGACTCAGCCAACACCACACCTGTATCCAAACTGTGCCAACGATAAATTAAGACGCGATCGCCTGCGATGATTTCGCGTACTGCTTTAGTCGTGGCTTGAAATAGTGTATCTGCATCTGTGGCTTGACGCATCTGCTTGGCGATCGCTTGCCATTGTTGTCGCCAATTTTTAAATTCTTGAGAGATATCTCTTGTTTCTAATATTTCTTCTGGGTTGACAACAAAGCCATTTTCTTGATGATTGTCATAGGTAATTGTCATAAGGAAATCCTTTATTTTTCTATGTTATATGTACGGTCAAAATATTTAGTTTTCAGATTGTCCCCATGTCTCTCTTTCCTTCTAACTTCCCACCCACATCGGAGTTTGGAATATTGCTTTTGTATCCAAGCTAATTAATATTTCCTCATTGGAATCGATAAAGTATCCTTGTACGAAATTAGACATTTCTGGAGAAAATAAATGTTCATCTGGCGACTTGATAAATTCGAGATCGAGATGTTCAATATCTCGAATTTCATTTACCAAAAGTCCCAAAGATTTACTTTCATAATTGAGTTTCATCACCATTGATTTAGTGTATAAATCTGTTTGTGATTCTAAAGGGGAATATCCAAACATCAAATCTAAATCAACCAGCCATAGCATCTCACCACGCCAATTGTATACTCCAACAACACAACTAGGCATTTGTGGGACTCGACAAATATTTGCCAAGTCAATTGTGAAGATTTCCTGAACGTGTTCTAAGGTCATGACTCCAACATATTTATCTCTTAAAGAAAAGCTTAGAAATCTTTGTTGTCTTTCTGTTTTCATCTGTCTAAAATTACTTAATTAATTGCTTGACAGTCACAACTAACTCATCTGCATTTATTGGTTTACTCAGATAAGCATCCCCACCTAACATATTGCCCCACAATTTATCAACATCACTATTCTTTGTAGAGCAAAAAATTATAGGAATTTTATTAGTTGCAGGATTACTTTTGATTTCTCGACACATCTCAAAACCACTTTTCCCAGGTAAGATAACATCGAGAAAAATTAAATCCGGCTGGATTTGCATCAGTTTTTCTTCCGCTTCTTCACTATTTTTAGCTCTAACAACGCGGTATCCAGCTTGTTGTAAACAAGAACTAATCAGTTCTAAATCAGCTAACCCATCTTCCACAACTAAAACAGTATTCATAGCAAAATTAATTTTTGTTTGCAAAGATATCAATTACATAAGTTAGTAGAACTGGTAGATAAATCACTATCACTATATCCTGACAGCACGGGATGACAGCATCAATGAAATATCTTCACCATATTTCTACTTGTTTTTCATTCTGAAATATTTATTGTTAAATAGGTTCAGTGTCAATACGTAAAATCTAAAAAGATTACAATTTTTAATAATAAAAAATTGATGTTAGACAATATTCTAAGTTAATAATTATTAAACGCTGAATATTTTATACTCAATTTATCAATTGTTTATTACTGCTATTTTGTATTTGTACAAAGGAATTTCCTGGTAAATACTTATTGATCATACCCATTACTTGCTCAGAGACAATTGGTTTATTGAGAAAATCTGTAGAACCTACGACTTTTGCACGAGCTCTATCAAAAACACCATCACTACCCGTTAAAATAATTATTGGTGTATTAGCAAAAGTAGAAATTTTTCTTAATTGAGCACAAATTTCATAACCACTAGTATGTGGCATCATTAAATCTAAAAAAATTAAATCTGGCTGTTTATCAATCAAAGTTAACAAAGCTTGTGTAGAATCTTGAATATGAATGAATCTCAAACCATTATCAATAATAATTTTCCCCAAAATATAACCTAGCTGTGGACTGTCATCTACATAAGCTATTAGTAAATTTTTTGTTTGTGTTGTGGATGAATCCACAGAATTTATTGTATTTTGATGTAAGTTTAACTGCCAATCTGTTACTTCTTGTATTTGAATTTCTCCTTGATTAATATAGGGTAATAAATAATTAGTAATAGGTAAAATATCTTGCTTGATTTTTGTGGCAATATCGCGGAAAGTATACTTACCGTTCAGCAAAGATATAAAGTTTTGATAAATACTTTGCTCAACTTGGTTTTGTAGCTGTTCTGGTTGATGTAAGTTGGGTGCTAAATTGGGAGAAATTGTTGCTAAACCAGCTTTTGCCCAGTTCTGCCATAATTGATATACTTGTCGTAAAATAATTTCTGTATTTGTAAAACTAATTGGCGCATCTAAAACAACATCTGAACGGCGATCGCACAATACATCAGTGCGATGTGCTTGCTGGATAATATCAAATAATATTTCTGATACTGTATTCTCTACAATTATATTTACTTGTGACAATTGTATTTTCTGCTTTTGATGCAATGTTCTCAGTAACTGGTAATCCCAGTTATTGATCGATAGATTTTGCCAACGCCATTGGATGCTCTGCAAATCTACTTGAGGAAAATGTTGAATCTTATGTCTGCGTAAGCGCCGATGGGGGTGAATACCGCCGGTTGCCCAAAAAATATTTCCTTGATGAAAGTAAATACGATATTTCTGATTAGAATTAGTGGTAATATCCAATGCACCACTATATTGCGTTTGATATAATTGTAAAATTTCCAATAGTAAATTCTTCAAGTTCATCTGTTTAGAATAGCTCATTTCTACTTTCTCCTAAGCATATATGGCAATCCTCTCTGCTCCAGATCCCTAATAACTTCTGCGAAGTCGGGGATCTTGTTGTTCATGAATTATTTAGGAATGCTATGGATTTTAAATCAAAGTAATTGAATAAGATATACATATATTTTCAATATTTTTTATGCATTATTATATTTTCTCAAAAAAATATTGAGAGATTTGTTTACAGCCAGAACTCTGCTAAAATATATCTGAATTACACCAATTAAGTCACAAGACGATTGATGCTTAATACATTAGTTCTATAAATATAATTATTACAATTAAAAGATAAAATATATATCCGTGCAAGTTCTGATTTTTTAATATTCATTTATAAAAAACTACTGAAAATCTAATTTATTGTAGAGTTCTGAGACAGATTATTGAGTTGCAGAGTGTACATATTTGCGTATCACAGCCATAATTTTATCAACAGTAATAGGTTTGGACATAAATTCTGTTGCACCGATTACCCTAGTACGAATTCTGTCCAAAAGACCATCATGGCTGGTGAGAATAATAATTGGTGTATTTGTAAAGGCAGAAATGCGGCGTATTTGTGTACACATTTCATAACCATTAATTACTGGCATCATCAAATCTAAAAATATGATCTCAGGCTTATTTTGAATCAAGTTAGGTAATGCTTGAATAGAGTCTTGAATTATAAGACATCTAAACCCATTTTTTACTAAAATTTGCTCTAGCATTTGACAAACTTGTGGACTATCATCTATACAAGCTACGAGTGGACTTTTTGGTGCAGATGATGAATTATTTTTACTATGAACTAGTTGCAACATAGGTAGATCAGGAACTTCTATGAGTTCGATCACACCTTTGAGGATAAAGGGTAGTAAAGAACGTGTAACTGGTAAGACATTTTGCTTGAGTTTGATTGCTAAATCACGCAAGGTATCCTTACCAGTCATAACAGATGTAAACATCTGATAGATTTGGGGATTAACTTGTTGTTGTAGTTCCTCTGGCTGACACACCACAGGCGCTAAATTAGGAGAAAATTTTGCTAAACCTGCTGCTGACCAAGCTTGCCATAATTGTTGCATTTCTTGTAAAGCCATCTGCACATTTGTGAAACTCATTGGTGAATCTAGAATTATTTGCTGTTGGCGTTCATAATGAATTTCACCGTATTTTGCTTCTTGTATGAGATCAAACAGTAATTCATTAATGGTATTTTCGGTAACAGAGTTGACTGTTTCGCGGTTGATTTTTTGTTGGGAATACAAAGTTTCTAAGATATAGTACTCCCAATAATCTATTGACAAATCCATGAATTGTGATCGCATTTGTGCAATATCAATTTGTGGACAATATTGTTCCATTTGCCGATGCCAACGCCGGAAAGGATGCTCTCCACCCGTTGCCCACACAATCCTACCTAAACGATAGTAGAAAGTATATACTTTCCCATTAACATTTTTTATTTTTAACTCACCGTTATATTGTAGTTGTATACAATTATTGAATTCCTGAATTAGTTGGGAAAAACTACTTGTTTCTGCAAAACTCATCATTGTTTTATCCATTAGTTAAATATTATTTTTTAAAATAGCTGACAACGAAACTTTGCTGAATTACTCAATATCATGAACAAAGATATTTGATTTTTGAATAATTGCTTATCTTATTCAATAATTTCTTATCGTAATAACCGTATATGTACTGTATTTTAAATAACATATGATCACTTGGCAGAAACCTGCGTTATGTTAAGTTTGGTTAAATGGGAATTAATCAGTGATCTTGCGAATTTGATATTAAATCTTATCTATCCCATTCGTTTTTCATTACACGAAGCAGTAGTGGTATATCGTATTAGTTTTGAGGAGTTCGTAGTGTAGAGGCGGTAGCGGCTAATTCGCATGTAGGATTTACTTAAACTCTCTGTTGAATCTAGGACTAAAGTCCTTACTACAAACGCATTTACCCATCATTATGAATGCGATAGTCCAGTAGCTTACCTCTTCGGAATGCAACCATAGCTGCTATTCTTCATCATCGTCGAAAGTTTTCAATAAATACTCGTATTATTAGGGAATTTATTGTATCCTAGTTTGGCTGTTCAAATTTTTGATACCAGACTTTATAAAAAATTTTTGTAATTTCTTATAAAAATTCACAAAAATATTACACGGGTCTGGTTATGAATTAATAGTCTCTTGTTCTTTTATCAATCTGTAAACTTCAAAAATCAAATGGATACACAACTAATAAAAGTCATTGAAAAGCCTATTCTCAAAGAAGTAGAGAAAACTGAGGAACCAGAACAGCAAAACTTTGCCAACGTTCCTGTTGATCTTCTAGAAGAAAATTTTGATATGAGTTATCAAGAACCTAATTATATTTCGGTACGTGATTATCCAGCAGTTCAATCGGTTGGTAATTCAGGATGGCAAGTTTCTGAGATTTGGCGCGATCTTAGAATAGATAATTTCTGTTAATGAATAGAATTCCTACAAGTCTGGGTATTCATGGTGTGCGATCGCTTGGGCTAGTCTAGCAGGTATCTCTATATGAGATATTTTTGAGATGCACTCAACAAATGAGATTGATAGTGCAAAGACAAGGAGGACAAGCAAGCAATTTCTTCACACTCTCCTTGTCTGATAACTCATTGCAAAATTCTTCTATTGAAAGCGCTGATCTCTCTATCTGCCAGGATATAACTAAAATCTATGGAAATCCTCCATTTCACATATCATTTTTTATAATTTCCTGGTAGTTAGGGAAATGAATGGAATGGAAATCAAGTAGTTTGACACTAAATGAGGAGTGAAATGAAACTTAGCAACGGACTGTTGGACTCAGACAAAAAAGCTATGGTTGTAGAAGATTGCTGCAACATGATAGAAGCACAACTTGCTTCTAAGTCAGGTATAAGTGGTATGGCTTTGAAAACAGCTTTCGCCGCCCTTAAGGGAGTCAAACCAGGATATATTCCTTATGTTGTTGAAATGATTTTGCCACAATGCTTTGAAGCACTTGATCCCATTTGGAGCGAAGGCCTAGACAAAGGCGATCCAGTCGGATATTTGGTTGCAAGCCGCGATCGCACAGCAGACGCACTATTGAGCGTCACTGATGAAAAAGCCAAGAACGTCAACCGCTCAATCGTGCGAGGGACTTATGAAAAGCTTCGGGGTTCCGCCAAGCAACACGTAGAAGATGCAGTACCAGATTTAGCCAAGGTAATCGATAAATACACCCAGGGATAACCGAAAAAATAGGACGATATATCAAAGTAGGCTACCGTTCAACATTTGTCGGTAGCTCTACTAATTTTATTTAGATGATAATTAATATCAATTATACAAATATTGTAAAAGTCTCATCTGTCAAAATTTGCATGGCGAAGTACTACTTCATATTCTCTGGGTGTATACATCACTCACTTTCTAAGCATGTATTGGGTAGTTGACATTTAAGCAATTGCTTATATATTCTAGAAATAGTTAAGCGTTTGCTTAAATATATGGTTAATCTGAATGAGTAGACCTGCTGCTAGTGCTGATGTGTTTGTGGCGATCGCAGATCCCACACGCAGGGCGCTATTGGATCTGTTACGTACTGGCGAGCAACCAGTAAAACAACTGGCTGAACCATTTGCGATGAGCTTGCCAGCTATTTCTCAGCACTTACAAGTTCTTTGCGAAGCAGGCTTAGTACAAATGCGGAAAGCAGGGCGACAGCGTCTGTATCGGTTAAACCCGGAGCCACTGAAGCAGATATCTGACTGGATCGCTGATTACGAGCAGTTTTGGCAAGAAAAATTAGATGCCCTTGGCAACTATTTGGAGGAAAATCAATGCTCCGAAACTTGAAGAAGGAAGTTTTCTATCCCTATCCCCCGCAACGAGTTTGGCAGGTACTCATACCAATTCTGTGTGAAGATGCGCCAAAATAAAAATAGGTGCGTGCTAAAGGTGAGCGTCATGACCCGTCCGTTTCAAGTTGAGATTTCAGAAAGCCAACAAGAGTTGGAAAAAGCCCTCAAACATGCCACCACAGCAAG